>JAGQYZ010000240.1 GCA_020435865.1 Aequorivita sp.
GGGATTTTCGGGTGTGGGCTATTGCGATATTGATTTTTGGGTTTTTTGTTCTTCGGTAAATCTTGGGTCTGGGAGCCTTGGCACTTTTAGTAGTTGTTCAGTAGTTATGGCATAGTAGCCCAAGTCTTCGGTTACAGTTCCTTTTATCCAATAGATTCCAATACCTGCTAATGGATACTTTGCCATTATCTTCGGGAATTGCACAGTATCAAAACACGTTCCTTCCGTATCAAGAAAGGTAGAGAATGCCATATAATCTCCTTTTGAGGTTTTGGTGGTTTTTGATGTAACCAATTTTCCTAAAATTGTAAATTCTTTATTTACAAAATCCTTCAAATCGCTTGCCTTGGTAGCAGGATATTTGCCCTGTTTTATGAAATTGAAATCGTTATGCAATGTAAAACCCAAAAGTTCCAAGTTATCATAGGCATCAATGATTTGTTCGCTTTTTAATGTTGGCAAACTGTAATTGACTCTTTTGGGTTTAAATAATTGCGGTTGGTTATTCAGCGTTTTAATTGCGTGGGCATTGAGATGTGCAAACCACATTAGTTTGTGTTTATTGGGTTCCAAAGTTCGAAAGACATTTAAGCGAATCAGTAATAAAAGTTGTTCCAAGCCAAGTTTACATCTATCCAAAAAGTCATCAAAGCTTTTAAAAAGTCCATAAAGTTGGCGTTCGTTTAGCATTTTGTGTACGCTTCGATATTCTAAATCCTTTATCATTCCAAAACCCAAATAAACCGTTTTACCCTTTATGCAATTTCCGTGATCGCTATTGTTAATACAGGGGTTTTCTACTATACCGCCACATCTAAAGATTTCGTTGATATAGGTATCTAAATTATAAAAACCACCGCCATTGTTCAATACGGCAGTCATAAACTCCAAGGGGAAATATTTTTTAAGGTAAAGGCTTTGATAACTTTCCACAGCATAGGAAGCAGAATGTCCCTTGGCAAAGGCATAACCTGCAAAGGCTTTGATCTGATCCCAGACCTCATCTATCACATTTGGGGCATACCCTTTTTCTTTACAGTTTTCGTAGAACTTCTTTTCAAGGGCATCAAATTGCTCCTTGCTTCTGCCCTTTCCGCTCATTCCTCTTCTTAGCACATCGGCTTCGGCAAGACTCAAGCCTGCAAAGTAATGGGCTACTTTAAGAACATCTTCCTGATAGACCATTACCCCATAGGTATCTGGCATTATTTCCAAAAGTACAGGATGCGCTTCTGCCCTTTTTTCTGGAAAGCGATGGCGTTCTATATAGGCATTTTTCATACCCCCATTGGTCACACCTGGACGGATAATAGAGCTGGCTGCAACTAAGCCCAAATAATCCTGGGTTTGCAAGCGGGTCATTAAGGTGCGCATGGCAGGTGATTCCACATAAAACACCCCCATACAATCCCCAACTTTTAGAAGATTGTTAATTGCTGGATCGTTTTTAAAAGGGGTTGTATTATCTATGTCTTTAATTTGTACTGTGGGCTGATTTTCTTTGATTAATGCAATGGCGTCCTTGATTTTTGAAAGACCGCGTTGGGCAAGAATATCAAATTTGAAGATGCCAACAGCTTCCGCAATATGCATATCAATCTGCAAGGTCTGAAAACCTTTTGGGGGCATAAAAGTGGCACAATAGGCTTGTACGGGTTTTTTTGTAATTACGATCCCGCCGGAATGGACACTTAGGTAATTTGGAAAACCGTGGATAAGAGTGGCATATTTTATTACCAATTTAAAGTAGTGGTCATTTTTTTTATTCTCCCGATTGCCTTTTATAAAATCGTCTATCTCTGCTTTGGGCAGTCCGAATACCTTGGCAAGTTCGCGAACCACAGCACGAAATTGAAAGGTAACATAAGTGCCCATTAATGCTGTATTTGGGAAGCGTTCAAAAATATAGCGGGTAACATCATCCCTATCTTTCCAAGAAAAATCTATGTCAAAATCTGGGGGTGAGGAACGATACAAATTTATAAACCGTTCAAAATACAGATCGAGTTCTATGGGGTCCACATTGGTAATTCCCAAAATATAGGCTACTACACTATTGGCCCCACTGCCCCGACCAATATAGGGATAGTCATTTTTTATTGCGTATTGAACAATATCGTAGTTTATGAGGAAGTATGACACAAAATCCATTTGCTGAATGGCGTTAAGTTCCTTTTCAATTCGCTCTGTTATTTTGGAGTTGACCGTTTTATACCGGGAGGTTATTTTTTGATTTACCAAGGAAACCAAATAATCATAATCCTCTTGGGTATTTTTTAGATAGGTGGATTGATTTTGATTCTTGCGGATATCATCAAATTTAAAATCTATGGAACAGGAATTTAAAAGGGTTTGGGTGTTTGATAGTATGTGTTCAAAATCGGCAAACAATTTTTCAAGTTCGCGTACCGAAAACATTTTATCTTTTGCACTTCCCTGTTCAGATTCGGGTAATTTGCTCAAAACAATGTTGAGATCTATACAGCGCAATAATCTGTGAATATTGATATGGGTCTGATTGCAGAAAGTTACGGGTTGAAGCAGCACCAATTTATTTGTAAATTCTTTTAAGTGGGAGAACTTTAGTTTGTTTAGGTCTGCTACTGAAATACCGATGTACCAATTTGGAGCGAAGGATTCCAGTTCATACTCAAGCACTTTTTCAAAGGGGATAACAGTAATAACATCAGAAAAAGAAGATGGGATTTCTGGGAATTCCTTTTTGGCATGCAGGTGGTGGGACAAAAATTGATTGATTTCCAAAAAGCCGTTGTTATTTTTTGCCAAGCACACATAGCATCGGGTGTTACCGTTACGAATATCGGCACCGACTACAGGTTTAATTTGCTCTTTGGGGGCTTCCCTTATAAATTCCAAACAGGCGGAGGTACTGTTAATATCTGTAAGAGCCAGTTGTGAAATTGCATTTTGTTTTGCCAATTTCAATAATTGGGGTACTGATAGTACCCCGTACCGCAACGAGTAGTATGAATGGCAATTGATATACATTATTGATTTCTATGGGCCAATAAAATGGGTGGTTCGCCATCAAATGGATTGCGTCCGGAAATAACGGAGCGCACTTCCAGTGTGGAAGCCTTCATAACACTTCCCGCACCAAAACGGTTACGAATATGATCTAAGGACTTATAGAGGCTTAATGTTTTTTCATTGTCATCAAATAGGTTTATTTGATAATGCCCACCAACCAAATGGGAAAATTTTACCCCAATTAACCGCACCAATATCCTTCGTTCATACAGTTTATTGAAAAGCCCCATAACCGCAGGAACCAGAATATGGTCTGCGCTGGTGTATGGAATACGAAGTTGTTTGTTATAGGTTTGAAAATCGGAGTATCTAATTTTAACGGAAACGCAACCTGTCATTTTATTGCCAAGCCTAAGTTGGTAGCATAATGTATCAGCCATGGCGGTGAGTGTATCCCGCAGTTTCTGAACATCTATAGTATCTAAATTGAATGTGCGTTCGTTTGAAATTGACTTGCGTTCACAATAGGGAATTACAGGCGTATTGTCAATACCATTGGCGCGGTTCCAAATAGTTTGGCCATTTTTGCCCATAACGGAGGTAAGCATTTCCACGGGCATTTCCTGGATGAGTTTTACGCGGTCAATACCAAGATGGATTAAGGTTTGTGCGGAAGCCTTGCCAATCATCGGTATTTTACGAATGGGGAGAGGCGCCAAAAATGCCTTTTCAAAACCGTAGTCAATTTTAAGTTGGTTATTGGGTTTTGCCTCACCAGTTGCAACCTTGCTCACAATTTTATTTTGGGAAAGGCCGAAGGAAATGGGCAGTCCCGATTCTTTAATAATGCGTTTTCTAAGCTCCGTTGCAAACTTATAATTCCCAAAGAAGCGGTCCATTCCGGTAAGGTCTACATAAAACTCATCGACACTTGTTTTTTCAAACAGTGGGACGGAGTCACGGATAATATCTGTGATGAGATTTGAGTACTTCATATAGGTACCCGCATTGCCGCGAATAACAATTGCTTGGGGGCAAAGCTGTTTGGCAATTTTCATTGCCATTCCTGAGCGGACTCCATACTTTCGGGTTTCATAACTACAGGCTGCAACCACTCCTCTACTTCCTGTACCCCCTACCAATACAGGCTTTTTAAGCAATTCACTATTAAGCAAACGCTCTACAGATACAAAAAAAGTATCTAAATCGAGATGGAGAATTGATTTTTTCATCAATACAAAACTATGGAATATTTCCATTTATTTGGAATTATTCCATATATAATTTTATTACTATTATTGAAGAAGTTTCTATATTTACTTTATGTGTTTTGAAGTCTCCCTAAATAAAACAGATATAGCGATCGAAGAATTTTTTGTCGCCAATTTTAGGGTGATGTGTGAATATGAGCCCTATAATTATAGAGCTGCACTTGGTTTTCTAAATCTCTATATC
>JAGQYZ010000241.1 GCA_020435865.1 Aequorivita sp.
AAATGGCTGAAATGATGGAACAGGCAGAAGAACAGAAAAAGAGCGGAAAACGTTAATTTTTATTTCCAAAAAGCTGTTTAAAAAATAGAAAGTCAATTTCAACGTTTGTTTATTAAGCAAATGAAACAATGAAAAAAACCGTTTTATTATTTTTCTTCGGAATACTCTTCTGCTCGCCTTTTGTTTTTTCCCAAAGTGAAATTAATCAGATGGACTCACAAGGTCAACGCCATGGTGTTTGGAAAAAAACCTTTGAAGGAACCGATCAACTTCGTTACGAAGGTACTTTTGAGCATGGAAAAGAAGTTGGACAGTTCAAGTTTTACTGTGAATCTTGTAAAAACCAACCTATGGTTATTAAAAATTTCACAGGAAAAGATAATATTGCCGATGTAAAATACTTCACTATTAAAGGAAAGCTTGTTAGCGAAGGAAAAATGAAAGGCAAAGACCGTATTGGTGAATGGGTTTACTTTCAGGAAAAGTCTAACGACGTAATGACACGTGAGCAATATACTAACGGTAAGTTAGAAGGACAAGTGATTACCTACTACCCCAACGGAAAAATCACTGAAGAAACAACCTATAAAAAAGGCATAAAGGATGGCGAAGATAATTATTACTCGCCCGATGGTGTATTGCTGAAAAAACTACTTTATAAAGAAGGTCAACTGCAAGGGCCTGCGTTATACTATGACGCTTATGGCAATGTAGTGATTGAAGGTTTTTACAAGGACGACAAAAAACATGGGCTTTGGAAATACTACAAAAACGGAAAAGTTATTTTGGAAGAAACCTATCCAAAAAAGAATAATTAATAAACCTTTTGGGTAAGGTAGCCAACTAGCTACCGACTGTTGTATTCAAAAAAGTCTTTTTATCTTTGCACATTCGTGAACTCAAGCCATTCAAGGTGAAGGTTTACACACTTAAATTTTTATGAAAAAACGAGTAGTTGTCGGACTTAGCGGAGGCGTAGATTCCAGTGTTGCAGCCTATCTTTTAAAAGAGCAGGGCTATGATGTTATTGGTCTTTTTATGAAGAATTGGCACGATGATTCCGTTACAATTTCTGACGAATGTCCTTGGTTGGAAGACAGCAATGATGCTATGCTTGTGGCAGAAAAACTAGGTATTCCTTTTCAAACTGTTGATTTAAGCGAAGCGTATAAGGAAAGAATCGTCGATTATATGTTTCGTGAATATCAAATGGGCAGAACACCAAACCCAGATGTGCTCTGCAATCGCGAAATAAAGTTTGATGTTTTTATGAAAATCGCATTAAGTTTGGGTGCCGATTTTGTAGCAACAGGGCATTATTGTAGGAAAGGCATCTTTGAAAAAAACGGCAAAGAAATCTATCAATTACTCGCCGGAAAAGACCCAAACAAGGACCAATCCTACTTTTTATGTCAACTTTCGCAAGAACAACTTTCAAAAACACTTTTCCCAATTGGAGAATTGTTAAAACCTGAAGTTCGAAAAATTGCTTCGGAACAAAACTTGATTACCGCTGAAAAAAGAGATTCACAAGGTTTATGTTTCATAGGAAAAGTAAGATTGCCTGAGTTTCTTCAACAAAAATTGGCGCCTAAAGATGGCGCAATCGTGGAAGTGCCAGCAAGTTTTTCAGGATATAAATTAAAAACACCTGTTTTTTCTTCAAAAGAAGAAAAACTGGAATATCTTTCAGCAAAACATAAATACGCACAAACCGATGGCAAGCAAGTGGGCATACACCACGGGGCACACTATTTTACCAAGGGACAGCGCAAAGGTCTGGCCGTTGGCGGAACCAAAGAACCACTTTTTGTAATTGATACGGATGTAAACAAAAATATAATTTACACTGGCCAAGGTAAGGATCATCCCGGTCTATACCGTCATGGACTGTTCGTTAAAAACGAAGAAATACACTGGATTCGCGAAGATCTAAAACTTAATGAAGACCAAACAATGGAAGTCTTGGCACGCATCCGATATAGGCAACCTTTAGAAAAAGCAACTTTACACCGCACAATTTGCGGACTTTATATTATATTTGACAACCCACAATCCGCCATTACCGAAGGACAATTTGTTGCTTGGTATAACGGTCCCGAATTATTGGGAAGTGGCGTAATTTCTTAAAAAACTATTATGATGAAAAAATTATCCCTATTACTTCTTGTTTTTGTTTCAACTTTGAGCTTTGCGCAAACTGAGGATGCACTTGTATACTTAGAAGCTAAAGATCCGACTGTAGTTGCTACAGCTTTGGCAAACCCAATATCTATTATGACCCAAGCGGCTATTGATAGAAAAAATGCACAAGGCATTGCAATTGATGACCGTGATGTACCCTTAAACGAAACACAAAAAGCCGCTATTGATGCTGCTACCGGAATTACCGTGCTTGCAAAATCAAAATGGCTGAATGCCGTTTACGTACGAGGAACTGAAAACAATATCAACAACCTTTTGAACCTTTCGTTCGTTACAGATGTAGAATTTGCAGATAAAACATTAAACAGACCCACCGGAGGTAAACAATTTACCAAAGACAAATTTGAAGTTGAAAACCAATTTCCATCAAGACCAGTATATAACTATGGAAGTGCAACCAACCAAACAGAAATGATCAACGTGAATTATCTTCACGAAAACGATTATACTGGCCAAGATATTATTGTGGCTTATATGGATAATGGTTACCCAGGCGTACTGACCAATCCTGCTTATGCGACCCTTAGAGATGAAGGCAGACTTTTAGGGTATTATGATTTTGTTGATAGAGCTGTAAATCCAAATGGAACTGGAAGTCACGGTGCAGGAACCTTTAGTGATGCCGCAGGATTTTTGAACGGTCAATTTGTTGGTACTGCTCCAGGTGCCTCATATTATTTGTTCATCACAGAAGATAACAACAATGAATCTCCTGCAGAAGAAGCATTTTGGGTAGAAGCTTTAGAACGTGCTGATAGTTTGGGTGTTTATGTTACAAATACATCATTAAGCTACCAAGCTTTTGATAATCCAAGCTTTGATCACGAATACTCAGATTTGGATGGACTAACTACTATAGCAGCCCGTGGCTCTAATATAGGTTTTGATAAAGGAATGATAAATGTAGTATCTGCCGGAAACGCTGGAAATGATTTTGGATTTGTAGCCACTCCATCAGATGCGCCTGGTTCATTAACTGTTGGTGCCGTAGATTCGAATGAAAACTATGTTTCTTTCAGTTCTCGCGGACCTAATTCTGCAGGTGTTATCAAGCCAGACGTAATGGCCAAGGGGCGTGATGCAGCAATAGTGAGCCAAAATGGAAACGTAACTACAGCGAGTGGAACTTCTTTCAGTTCCCCTATTACAGCCGGAGCGGTAGCTTCTTTATGGAGTGCAGTACCAACGTTGAAAAATGATGTGGTTATGCAAGCAGTTCGTGAATCTGCCGATAGATATAATAATCCCACAGACGAATACGGTTATGGAATCCCAGATTTTGGTGAAGCATTGAACGCTCTTTTAACTGTAGGTATTGAGGAACAAATGCTTGATACTAATTTTGCATTATATCCAAACCCTGTAACCACAGAAATAAACATATCTTTTCCAAAAAATTCTGAAAATGCTGAATTTGCACTTTTTAATATTTTAGGTGAAAGAATTCTTCAAACAAACATTACTACTATGAAGAATCGTATTGATGTATCTGGGCTTGCCTCTGGAATGTATATTGCTTCAATCACTTCAAACAATAAAACAACGAGCTATAAAATTATTAAAGAATAGTGAAAAACCGGATTACCGAACTTTTTAATATTCAATATCCTATAATTCAAGCTGGAATGATTTGGAACAGCGGTTGGCGACTTGCCACCGCTGTTTCCAATTCTGGTGGTTTGGGTCTTTTGGGCGCAGGCTCAATGTATCCTGAAATTCTTCGGGAGCATATTCAGAAATGTAAAAAAGCGACCGATAAACCTTTCGGAGTAAACGTGCCGATGCTCTACCCTGATATTGACAAGATCATCAATATCATACTTGAAGAAGGTGTAAAAATAGTTTTCACTTCAGCAGGAAACCCAAAAACATATACTTCAAAACTTAAAGATCACGGAATTACAGTTGTCCACGTGGTGAGCAGTGTAAAATTTGCTTTAAAAGCACAGGAAGCTGGTGTTGATGCCGTTGTTGCTGAAGGCTTTGAAGCTGGTGGTCATAATGGCCGCGAAGAAACAACTACTTTCACTTTGATTCCAATGGTGAAAGAACAATTGAATATTCCTTTGATAGCCGCTGGCGGAATTGCTACAGGTCGTGGTATGCTTGCCGCAATGGTTTTAGGTGCAGACGGTGTGCAAGTAGGAAGCCGGTTTGTTGCTTCAGAAGAAGCTTCATCACATCGCGCCTTCAAGCAAATGGTGGTAGATGCCAAAGAAGGAGATACACTTCTTACTTTAAAAGAATTGGCGCCCGTAAGGATGCTTAAAAATAAATTCTTTGAAAGCGTTATGGAACTTTATACTACCAATCCAACCAAGGAAGAACTCATAAAACATTTGGGCCCTGCCCGTGCCAAACATGGTATGTTTGAAGGTGATTTGGAAGAAGGTGAATTGGAGATTGGGCAGATTGCTGGATTAATCCACGATATAAAACCTGCTGCTCAAATTGTAAAGGAGATGTTTGAAGAGTTCGAAATCGCTAAGAAAGAGGTTGCCAATTTTTAAGAATTTCTTTTCAACCCATAAACCTATTCAATATTCTGAATATAAAAAACCCTTCCAAATTTAATCGGAAGGGTTTTATTTTAAATTAAAATTCTACTGCTTATTCCTTGATAAGCCTTTTGGTTATCTGCCCGTTTTCACCTTGAATAATAACAAGGTATGTAGCGGCAGCCATTTCAGAAACATCAATTGTTTTCTGGGTTCCCATACTTCTAAGGTCGATTGATTTTACCATTCTTCCTCTTATATCGAAAATGCTTAGATTTTCAAGAGAAAGGCTTTGTGGATTTCCAATCGTTACTGTATTCTTGGCTGGGTTTGGATACATTTGTACACTTCCTATATCAGCATTATGGTCGCCCGCGCCAAGGATGCTCTCCACGGTAAGCTCAAACTCACAAGTACTTGTGTTGCCATACGCGTCCGTAGCCGTTAGCGTGATGGTATAGACACCATCAGGTAGCGGTGTTCCCGGGGCGGGATCCTGTGTGGTTATATCCACGGGGTCCGTACAGTTATCAACTGCCGTGGCCTCGCCCGTCG
>JAGQYZ010000242.1 GCA_020435865.1 Aequorivita sp.
ATCCTCGTAAATGAAAAAGACGAGCAATTGGGGCTAATGCCAAAACAAGAAGCACATGAAAAAGGAGTACTTCACAGGGCATTTTCAATCTTTGTGTTTAATGGAAAAAATGAACTTATGTTGCAACAACGGGCGTTACATAAATATCATTCCCCTGGACTTTGGACCAACACTTGTTGTAGTCACCAGCGTGATGGCGAATCTTCTTTGGAAGCTGGAAAAAGAAGACTTTTTGAAGAAATGGGATTTGTTACCGATTTAAAAGAAACTATCTCATTCATCTATAAAGCACCTTTTGATAATGGTTTGACAGAGCATGAATTGGACCATATCCTTGTTGGAAATTTTGAAGGAGCTCCCAATATCAATCGCGAAGAAGTAGCTTCATGGAAATGGATGGATTTGGAAGAAGTAAAAAAAGACATTCAAGCAAATCCTGAAATTTACACAGCATGGTTCAAAATTATTTTTGATAAATTTTACCAACACATTCTTGTATGAGCCTGACCGTTTATAGGAAAGCACATTTTAACGCTGCGCATCGTCTTTTCAAAAAAGAATGGGACGACGCCAAGAATTTTGAAGTCTTTGGCAAATGTAGCAATCCCAATTACCACGGTCACAATTACGAATTGGAAGTTGGCATTAAAGGAGAGATTGATCCAGAAACTGGTTTTTTGATGGATTTGAAAATTTTAAGTCGGATCATTGAAGAAGAAATAGAGGACGCCTTCGATCATAAAAACCTGAACATTGAAGTTCCCGAATTTAAAAGCCTGAATCCTACTGTAGAAAATATTGCAGTAGTAATTTGGAACAAAATAAGAGCCCGTATAGATTCAAAATTTGACATTTCCATAAAACTTTACGAAACCCCTCGTAACTTTGTTGTATACAACGGCCACTGATGATTACCATTTCACCTTTATATCCGATAAAGTTTGAACCTATACTGAAACAAAAAGTGTGGGGAGGTGATAAATTGAACAAATTATTTAATAAAATAGCCAAAGGAAATATTGGCGAAAGCTGGGAGATTTCTGGAGTTGAAGAAAACGTTTCTAAAATAAACAACGGACCGCTCAAAGGAAAAACCCTTAATTGGTTACTGGAAAATTATAAGGAAAAATTAGTTGGTGAAAAGGTGTATAGGGATTTTGGCAACAAATTTCCTTTACTTTTCAAATTTATTGATGCTCGTGAAGACCTTTCTGTACAAGTGCATCCAGATGATATTCTGGCGAAAAAAAGACACAACTCCTTTGGTAAAACTGAAATGTGGTACATTCTTGATGTAGAAAAAGACGGGAGACTTATTCTTGGATTCAGTGAAGAAATGAATCAACAAAAGTATTTGAAAGCCCTTTCTGAAAATCGAGTTACAGAAATTCTGAATTCTGAACCAATAAAAAAAGGCGATGCTTTTATTCTTAATCCAGGAACTGTTCATGCTATTGGCGCGGGAATTTTACTGGCTGAAATTCAACAAACTTCAGATATTACCTATAGAATCTATGATTGGGATAGGCCAGACATCAATGGACAAATGAGGCAATTGCACAATGATTTGGCTTTGGAAGCTATAGACTTCAGCCCTTCCAAAGCAAAGATGAACTATTCCGAAGAAGAAAACACACCTGTAGCTATTGGAACTACCAATTTCTTTACAGCAAATAAACTTATTCTTTCCAAAAACTTGATTCGCAATTTGGAAGAAATATCTTCTTTTACTGTTTATATGTGTATGGAAGGTACTGCTGTTATTGAAACCGATGATTTTTCAGAGGAAATAAAAAAAGGAGAAACCGTTTTGATTCCCGCCCAATTGCCTGAAATAAAATTCAGTACAAATTCCGCAAGCTTTTTGGAAGTGTACATTCCTTAAATGTTTGTACCTTTGCCCGATTTAAAAAATCATCGAGAATAAATAATAGCAATATAAATAAAGAATAAAATGGCAAACGTAAGAGAATTAAAAAAAGACATTAACTATGTATTGGGAGATATTATTGAAGCAGTTTACATCTGGGAACTCACCAATGCTGATAAAGACAATAAAAAAGCGGAGGGAATTATTGATGAAGCAATTTCTACTTTTGATGAGTTGATTACAAAAGTGAACCAAAAGGATGTTGAAAACAAAAAGAAACATTTCAAGGCCATCAACGCTGAACTAGAAGAACGTGGTAGAAAGCTTATCGATAAAATAAACGCGCTATAAAATAGTATCAGTTTTTTTACGATTTACAATAAAAGACTCCAATTCCTTACCGTATTTGGAGTCTTTTATTTTTGGTAAAAGTGCATTGTATACCGTGTCCAGATATTTTATATTAGCGTTATAGGCC
>JAGQYZ010000243.1 GCA_020435865.1 Aequorivita sp.
TAACCGGTTATATAGTATTTTAAATATACTAAAAATTCGGTTTAATCTGTAAGTGTCCTTCGTATTTCCCTATTCAAAAAATACCCAGTCACAATGGTTGAAAGCACATCGGCCGCTGGAAAGGAAATCCATACGCCCAATTCGCCAAAGTAATGAGGAAGAATAAAAATCAAAGGAATAAAGAAAAACCCTTGCCGTGTTAAGGTTAGTAAAAGTGCAGGAACAGCCTTCCCTATAGCTTGAAAATAAGCGGAACCAATCAACTGAATTGCAATAATTGGCGTTGCCGCAAAAACCCAACGCATATAGTGCGGCGTTTCGGAAAGAATCTCTTTGTCAGTTGTAAAAACCGAAACAATGCTTTCCGGGAAAATCATTATCAGTGTAAAAATAATAAGCCCCAAACCTGCTGCATATATAATAGCTTTGTTAATACTTTCGCGCACTCGCGGAAATTTATTTGCACCATAATTATAACCCGCAATAGGCAAAAACCCTTGCGTCACTCCCAAAACCGGGAAAAGTGCAAACATCAACATTCGGCCAATAATTCCATAAGCCGCTACGGAAGATTCGCCACCCAGATCAAAAAGAATGTTGTTCATCAAAAGATAGGTTGCGCTAACAACAGCCTGTCTTGAAAGTGTAACAAAACCAAGTGCCGACATTTCTTTTAGAATAGGTAAATCCAAACCAAAATGTTGCAAACTGATTTTCAATTCAGATTTACCACTTATAAAGAACCACAAAACATAAAGAAAACACAAACCATATGAAATGGTTGTTGCCCAGGCAGCACCCTCCATTCCCATATCTAAAAGATTAATGAGAATATAATCTAAAACCAGATTTCCTACGGAAGGAATAATCATCGCAATCATAGCGAATTTTGGCTTTCCTTCGGCCCGGATTACGTTGTTGCCCATCATACAAAGCGCCAAAAGCGGCACTCCGTAAAGCACAATGCGATAATAAATTTTAGCGGGTTCAAAAATATCGCCTTTTCCCCCGAAGGCAGGAATGAGTTCATTTATAAAGACCAAACCAAAAACTACCAATGCAGTTGTAAGCAAAAGCGTTAAAGTGATTTGATTTCCGAAGGTTTTCAGCGCACGTTCTTTATTGTCAGCACCCAAAGCCCGTGAAATTATAGAAGAACCGCCAATACCGATTGCCATTCCCAGCGCAGCAATAAAAAATGAAACAGGTAAAACCACATTAATTGCCGCAATAGCGATAGAACCGATCCAGTTTCCCACAAAAATGGTATCCACCAAAATATTCAGCGACATCACCAAAATACCTATGGAAGCTGGTACGGCTTGTTTTATTAGAAGTGCCCCAATGGGTTCGGTACCTAAGGCGGCGCTTTGGTTGAACTTCATTAGGCAATTGCGGTTTTTATGTCAACAATGCGCCAGGTATCAATCCAGCCTGTCACTACTTCAGCCCAATCATCCCGATCATTCAGACATGGAATTACGGTAAACTCCTTCCCTCCAGCTTCGTAAAATATTTCCTGTCCTTCCATGGCTATTTCTTCTAAAGTTTCTAAACAATCGCTTACGAATGCAGGAGTAACAATCGCCATTTTTTTAGTGCCTTCAAGGCCTAAACGCTCTATGGTTCTATCCGTTGGCGGCTTCAGCCAAGGATCAAAACCTAATCGTGATTGAAAAGAATTAGAATATGTACCGGGTTTTAAATTTAATTTTTCAGCAACCAAAGCAGTTGTTTTAAAACACTGATGGCGATAACAAAATTGATGCGCTGGAGAATCCGTAACGCAACATTTTCCATCAATCATACAGTGGCCGTTGGTAATGTCACTTTTGCGGATATGCCTTTCGGGAACACCGTGATAACTGAACAAAAGATGTTCGTATTCCACATCTTTTAGCTTTTCCGAAATACTTTTTGAAAGCACTTCAATATATTCCGGCTTGTTGTAAAATGCAGGGAATGAAGTAATTTCTAGGTGTGGAAAGAATTGATTTTTGAGCTCTTCCACCTTTACATCGATAGTCTCGGTGGTTGCCATTGCAAACTGTGGATAGAGCGG
>JAGQYZ010000244.1 GCA_020435865.1 Aequorivita sp.
GTGGGAAGCTCAGTTCGGCGACTTCTTCAATGGTGCACAGATCATTATCGACCAGTTCCTGAGCAGTGCGGAAGACAAGTGGAAGAAGCACAACGGACTGGTGCTTTACCTGCCGCACGGATATGAAGGCATGGGTGCCGAACACTCCAGCGCACGCCTTGAACGTTTCCTGTCGCTGTGCGCGGAAAACAACATGCAGGTGGTGAACTGTACCACACCTGCCAATTTCTTCCACGCATTGCGACGTCAGTTGCACCGTGAGTTCAGAAAACCGCTGGTCATCTTTACCCCGAAAAAACTGTTGCGTTACCCGAGCTGTGTTTCCACCATGGATGAACTGGCAAAGGGCGGTTTCCAGGAGGTGATCGATGACGCGAAAAACGACGAAGATGTGGTGAAGAAGCTGGTGTTCTGCCAGGGCAAGTTCTATTATGATCTTTCCGAACAAAAAGAAAAACTGGGTGTAAAGGATGTGGCGATCATTCGCATAGAACAAATGTATCCTTACCCTGAGAAACAGGTGAATGCGCTGATGGAGAAATACAAGAAGGCCACTTCCTATGTATGGGCGCAGGAAGAACCGGAGAACATGGGGGCATGGCCTTTCATGATCCGCATGTTCAAAAAGCCGATCCAGTGCATCAGCCAGCCGGCCAGCGGAGCACCCGCAACCGGATCTTACAAGAAGTTTCAGAAACGACACCAGGCCATCATAGACCAGGTGTTTGCCAAGCACAAAAAAGGATTAGAAATGGGCGTGGAATAATCCACGTCAGCATGTTATAAAACCCCTCAAGTTATGGCCCTTGAAATGACCATCCCCAGTCCCGGTGAATCCATCACCGAAGTTGAAATAGCATCTTGGTTAGTAAAAGATGGCGATTATGTTGAAAAGGATCAAGCAATTGCGGAAGTTGATAGTGATAAAGCAACCCTAGAACTTCCAGCAGAAGCAAGCGGTATTATTACTCTAAAAGCCGAAGAAGGCGATACTGTTGCTGTTGGTGATGTAGTTTGCATTATTGATACAGATGCTAAAAAACCCAAAGGGAACAACAATTCAACAAAAAAACAAGAAGAGAAAGATGAGGCTCCAAAAAAGGCAGACGCTAAAAAAGAAACTCCTTCAAAACCTTCAACTTCAAACCAGGAGCAGGACAAAAAAACGTATGCAACAGGCTCACCCTCGCCTGCCGCCAAGAAAATTCTTGATGAAAAAGGAATGTCTGCAAAAGACGTTAAAGGTAGTGGTCGTGACGGACGTATAACAAAAGATGATGCAACAAATGCTACACCATCCATGGGAACCCCTGGAAATAGTAGCCGTGGTAGTGAGCGTAAAAAACTTTCTATGCTTCGCCGAAAAGTTGCAGAGCGTTTGGTTTCTGGAAAAAATGAAACTGCAATGCTCACCACTTTTAATGAGGTGGATATGACCGCTATTTTTGAATTGCGATCACAATACAAAGAACAATTCAAAGAAAAACATGGCGTTGGACTTGGTTTTATGTCTTTCTTTACCTTGGCTGTAGTTCGGGCACTGGAACTTTACCCTGATGTAAACTCTATGATTGATGGGGATTATATGATTACGTATGATTTTAAAGATATTTCCATCGCTGTTTCTGGGCCAAAAGGGTTAATGGTTCCTGTTATCAGAAATGCTGAAAACCTTAGCTTTAGAGGTGTCGAAGATGAAGTGAAACGACTTGCTATTAGAGCGCGTGATGGTCAGATTACTGTTGATGAAATGACTGGAGGTACTTTTACAATTTCAAACGGTGGCGTTTTTGGAAGCATGCTTTCAACACCAATAATAAACCCACCGCAATCTGCAATTTTAGGAATGCATAATATTGTAGAGCGCGCTATTGTTCGTGATGGTGGTATTGTTGTGGCTCCCGTAATGTACTTGGCATTATCATATGACCATAGAATTATTGATGGCAGGGAATCTGTAGGGTTTTTGGTAGCAATAAAAGAAGCATTGGAAAATCCTGAGGAGCTTTTAATGGATAATGAAGTTAAAAAGGCTTTGGAGCTATAACAAAAAAAATTATAAAATGAAAAATCCAGCGCTATGGCTGGATTTTTTTTGATTAGTTAGAAAATATCTTCTCAGCTAAAAAATAAGGTATTGATCAAATTAAGTAAAAGAACGAATACCACTGTACAAATTATCGCTATAACTCCAGGCTTAGTGGAAGTAGTGGCGTCATTGTAATTTTCCTCTTTTTCTTCTATATAAACTGATTCTTTCATAGTGTAAATATCTATCTTAATATAGAACTATGAAATACGTGGTAACACGTAAATTTCTAAAAATCATCTTAATTTTTTATAAAAGTTTTTCATGATGCTCTTTTGCCCAAATGAGGAGACTGTTTGTTTTGGGCTCTATATTGAGTTTGGTAATGATGTTGCTTCGGTGTTTTTCTACTGTTCTATATGAAATGAAAAGTTGTGAAGCAATTTCTTTGTTGGTTTTGTCTTGTGCAATTAACTTCAAAATTTTTTTCTCTGAAGGGGTAAGGGAGTTAAGTTCGCTGTTGTCCACAAAAGTAACACCTATTAGTTCTTTTATTTTATCACTAAAAAAAGGAACTCCTTCGGTAACAGTTTTAATACAGTTTTCAATTTCTTCAAGGGCAAATTCTTTCAAGATATACCCAAAAATGTTAAGCTCCTGTGCTTTTTGATAAAGATCTTTTTCTTTATGAAGTGTTATCAGAACAATTTTGGTTTTTAAATTAAGCCCTTTGCATTGTTGTGCAATTTCGAGTCCAGACATATAGGGCATCTGAATGTCGAGTATAGCTATATCTGGTTGTTTTTTTGTAATAAGGTTGTATGCCTCTCTTCCGTCTTTGCCACTTCCCAGGAGGTTATACCCTTTTTCAATTAAAAAATCGCTTAGCCCTTTTAAAAGTAATGGATGGTCGTCTGCAATAATGATGGATGGTGATGTTTTGCTCATAACGGAAATTGAAATTCCAGCACAGTGCCGGTGTCTTTTTTAGAAGTTACTTTCATTTGACCTTTCAAAAACTTGGTTCGTTCTAGAAGTGTCTTAAGCCCCAGTGATTTTACATCTTGATATTTTTCTGAAAAGTCAAAGCCCACGCCATTATCTCGAATAGAGATAAGAATGTTGTTTGTAAATTTTTTCACGGATACTTTTCCCGCTTCAGCATGTGCGTGTTTTAGTATGTTACTTAGACTTTCTTGAATAATGCGATAGATATTTACTTCGTCTTCCTTTGAGAAAATATTGTCAATATTATCTATTTCGGCAGAAATGAAAAGCGATGTATTTTCATCTATCATGTTTATGGTATATTCAATAGCCTTGGTTATGCCTAGTTCTTGTAACTGGAATGGGTGCAAATCTCTCGAGATGGCACGCACTTCTTCAATGGTATGATCTACCATTTTTTTTGTATCATCATCACCACTTGCAATAAGCTTGTTCTTGATGACTAACAATTTCTGCCCGATACCGTCATGCAGATCTTTTGATATTCGTCGGCGCTCACTTTCTTGTGAAATTAGCAGTTCCTGACTGAATTTTTCTTGAAGCGTTTTATGGCTTTTTAAATGTCGCTGGTTGCGGAAAAGCAAAATGAGCCCAAACCCTAAAAGAATGGCAATACCTCCAAAAAGTAATGCTTTTTTGAAGCCTACATTGTCCTTTTCAAGAAGACTGATACTAGTGGATTTTTCT
>JAGQYZ010000011.1 GCA_020435865.1 Aequorivita sp.
AGGGCGATTCGGCATAATCTAAAGGTGGCGGGAAAGCACTAATTAGATTTAAGGGCGCGCCCCACAATCCAGGAATCATATAAACGGTAAATGCTAATACCAGTAGCCCAAGGCTAAGTCGGCCAACGGAAATATGTGTTAATGGCGAATCGTGTGGCAACTGTATTTTTCCGAAGAGATAGAGCGCCAGAGCCCCAAAAATGGCAATCCAAATAGCGAGAAAAACCTCGCGTTCAAGCCAGTGCAACTGAAGCACAAGATCTGCATTTGAAAGAAATTTAAATGCCAAGGCCAATTCCAAAAAGCCCAATACTACTTTTACAGTGTTTAACCAACCTCCAGATTTTGGGAGTGAATTCATCCATCCTGGAAATGCTGCAAATAATGCAAAAGGCAGTGCTATGGCCAAAGAAAATCCTAGCATTCCAACAATAGGTCCAACTTGACTTCCACCAGCAGCTGCTTGAACCAATAGCGTTCCAACAATAGGCCCAGTGCACGAAAACGAAACAATAGCCAAAGCCAGCGCCATAAAAAAGATACCTATTAAACCACCTCTGTCAGCTTGAGAGTCTACTTTGTTTGCCCATGAATTGGGAAGCATAATTTCGAAAGCACCTAAAAAGGAAAATGCAAATACAATTAACAACACAAAGAAGATAAGATTAAACCAAACATTGGTCGATAGGGCATTTAGTGCTTGAGGTCCAAATATTAAACTTACTAGAATGCCTAGAAATACATAAATAATAATTATTGAAACACCATAAATAATAGCGTTTCTGATACCGGCTGCCCTTGTTTTGCTTTGTTTGGTGAAAAAACTTACGGTCATAGGTATCATTGGGAATACGCAAGGCGTAAGCAATGCCGCAAATCCTGAAAGAAAGGCTAAGAAAAAAATGGTCCAAAGCCCTTTTTTCTCTTGGTCTTTGTTTTCTTCAACGACAGAAAGTGATTTTTCTGAGGAAGCTTGGACGGTATCTTTAACAACTTCGGTCTTTACACTATCCACTAACATGGTTTCTTCAATAATTTCCGAAGTGACTTCAGGTGTTTCTGTATTTTCAGTTTTTTCTGGAATTACGGCCGTTTCTGTTTGTTTTTTTGGGGCGGGAAGTTCAAAAACCAAATCTACATAGCTTGGTGGTAAACAGCGCGTATCGTCACAGACCATAAATTCTACTTCACCCTTAACGGTGGTGCCTTTGTCTCCTGTTAATTTTACACGTTGGCTAAAAGTTGCTGTGTTTTCAAAAAAGGTAATTACCATATCGAAAACTGGATCATGAACAGTATGGCCTTTGCTTTCCTTCGCCTTCCCAACTAATTTATAGGCACTATTTTCTTCAAAAGTAAGGTTCGTTGGTAAAGGCCCATTGTCTGGAACTACCTGTGAATAAAGGTGCCATTTATCTTCAATTGTGGCTTTGGAAATTAAATCGTATTCAGTTTCGGATATTTTTTTAACGCTTGTGGACCATTTTACTGGTTCAAGAATTTGTGATTGAACGGAAGTAAATGAAACAGTGGCGAGGAGGAGAAAAAGATATAATTTTTTCATTAGTAAACAATATTATATAGAATATTTAAAAGACATCAAATTTGAGGGAAAAAATGCAGTATTCAAAATTATGAAGCTGTTTTGGGAAAAAACCTAAAAAAATAAATACAAATATAGTGAACTCTGAAACTATGTTGCTGAAATAGAATAGAAGACAGGCATTTTCAAAATATAACTATTGTTGTATTGTTTCAAAAAAAAGAAAGATTGAACGCTGCTTATTTGGCAATGAAAAAATAATAAAAACTTTTGGATGGCGTTAGTTCGTTTAATGGTCTTATATTCGCCAAAAATTTGAAAAAACTTTTAAATATGAAATTGACAAAATTAATTTTTCTATTCGTCCTTACTCTTGCGGCAGTTAGCTGTAGCAAAGACGATAATAATGACCCTGAGCCTTACAATCTTACTAACGCTAACTTGGCAGGCACCTATAAAATTTCTGCAGTTTCTGGAAATAGCACTTCAACAACAAATGTATCTGGCACAACTGTTACTATTGCAACTACTACAGTAGTAGGAGATACGTTTCAAGTAAGTATTATATTTAATGAAAATGGCACATATACTGCAACAGGACAGTACAGAATTGTAACAACAATTACTCCAACAGGTCAAGATCCTATTGTTTCCGAAGAGATTTTGGTAGTTGATAGTTCTGGCAGTTATTCAGTAAATTCTTCAAACCAGACAATTACATTTAACAGTAATGATGATTCATTTGTAGAAGGTCTTTTTGATGTTACTTTATTTAACAATACTACCTTTAATTTAATGCAAGAAGATGTAACTACAGATGGTGGTATTACCACAACTAGTGAAGCTAATATAAATCTTACAAGAGTGTAATTAAGCTTTTTATAAAGTATTAAGAGGTCACATCGAAAGAGTGACCTTTTTATTTTATACATTTTAAGTTTTATTATAGCAACATAGTATTGCGTCTTTTTTTTTGAGAGTAGCATTTTTATTGCGTAACATTTAAGCTTAGGAACTAAATTTCAAGAAGCTATTTTCTTTATTTAATTCTTAAAAAACTCATACAGAAGAGTAATGGTCTTTTTCTCCAAAAAACCTTACTTTTGCACACTTTATTGCAATACCCATTTTATGAGCACAAAATTTAAAGAATATAAAGGGCTGGACCTCCCTAAACTGGCGGAAGGCATACTCGATTTCTGGAAAGAAGAAAATATTTTTGGGCAGAGTATTTCCATTCGTGAGGGTGCAGTGCCGTTTGTATTTTTTGAGGGACCTCCATCTGCCAATGGGCTTCCAGGTATTCACCACGTTATGGCACGTGCCATAAAAGATATTTTCTGCCGTTACAAAACCCAAAAAGGGTTTAAAGTTGAAAGAAAAGCTGGCTGGGACACCCACGGTTTGCCTATTGAATTGGGCGTTGAAAAAGAACTTGGGATAACCAAAGAAGACATTGGCAAAAAGATTTCGGTGGAAGACTACAACGCAGCTTGTAAAAAAGCAGTAATGCGCTACACCGACGTGTGGAACAAAGTAACCGAAAGTTATGGCTATTGGGTAGATATGAGCGATCCGTATGTTACCTACGAGCCAAAATATATGGAAACCGTTTGGTGGTTACTAAAAGAAATATATAACAAAAATCTACTTTATAAAGGTTACACAATTCAACCATATTCCCCAAAAGCGGGAACAGGATTGAGTTCACACGAATTAAACCAACCTGGAACCTATCAGGATATAACAGACACAACCGTTGTTGCCCAATTTAAGGCAATGGCCGAAACCTTGCCCGATTTCCTTGCAGAAGAATCAAACAACATCTGGTTCCTCGCTTGGACTACAACACCTTGGACTTTGCCAAGTAATACTGCATTAACAGTAGGCTCAAAGATTGACTATGTTTTGGTGAAAACGTTCAACCAATACACTTTTCAACCCATAAATGTGGTCCTGGCTAAAAACTTGGTTGCGAGTCAATTTGCGAATAAATTCGAAGAAAAACCCAATGAGGAATCATTAGAATCCTTTACTCAGGGCGATAAAATGATTCCATATTTTGTTTCGAAGGAATTCAAAGGTGCAGATTTAATAGGAATTCGTTACGAGCAGTTATTAGATTATGCAAAACCCCATGACAATCCCGAAAATGCTTTTAGAATAATCGCTGGAGATTTTGTTACTACGGAAGACGGAACAGGAATTGTACACACAGCACCAACCTTTGGCGCCGATGACGCTAAGGTTGCGAAGGAGGCTATTCCGGAAGTGCCGCCAATGCTCGTGAAGGACGAAAATGGAAATCTTGTTCCACTCGTAGATTTGCAAGGGAAGTTCCGCCCAGAAATGAAGGAGCTTGCAGGGAAGTACGTGAAGAATGAATATTACGAAGACTCCGAAGTTCCGGAAAAATCAGTTGACGTTGAAATTGCAATAAAACTGAAGACTGAAAACAAAGCCTTCAAAGTTGAAAAATACGTTCACAGTTATCCAAATTGCTGGCGTACGGACAAACCGATTTTATATTATCCGCTGGATTCGTGGTTCATAAAAGTGACCGATTTCCGTGATAGAATGTTCGAGTTGAACAAAGAAATAAACTGGAAACCAAAAGCAACAGGTGAAGGCCGTTTTGGAAACTGGCTTGCAAATGCCAACGATTGGAATCTTTCACGTTCGCGTTATTGGGGAATTCCGTTGCCAATATGGAGAACGGAGGACAGAAAAGAAGAAATAATCATCGGTTCGGTAGAAGAATTAAAAGCTGAAATGCAAAAAGCAGTTTCCGTTGGATTAATGAAAAAAGATATTTTTGAAGATTTCAAAATTGGAGATCTTTCCGAAGAAAACTATGCGAAAGTTGATCTTCATAAAAATATTGTTGATGAAATAACGCTCGTTTCCCCAAGCGGAAAACCCATGAAGCGCGAAGCAGATTTGATTGACGTATGGTTTGACAGTGGAAGTATGCCGTATGCACAATGGCATTATCCTTTCGAAAATAAGGAAAAGGTTGAAAATACCTGGAGAAAGGCAGATTTTATTGCGGAAGGCGTGGACCAAACCCGTGGATGGTTTTACACACTTCACGCAATCGCAACTATGATTTTTGACGATGTTGCTTATAAAAACGTAGTTTCAAACGGACTTGTTTTGGACAAAAATGGTCAGAAAATGAGCAAGCGTCTAGGCAATGCTGTAGATCCTTTTGAAACTTTGGATGTTTTTGGTCCTGATGCCACACGTTGGTATATGATCAGTAACGCAAACCCCTGGGACAATTTGAAATTTGACCAAGATGGAATTTCAGAAGTGCGCAATAAATTCTTTGGAACACTTTATAATACTTATAGTTTCTTTAGTCTCTACGCTAACCTCGATAATTTTGAATATCTTGAAGAAGACCTTCCGATGGAAAAACGCCCCGAAATTGACCGTTGGATACTTTCAGAATTGCATACACTTATCCAAAAAGTAGATGATTATTATGCAGATTATGAACCAACGAAGGCTACGCGAGCCATTTCAGAATTTGTTCAGGAAAATTTAAGTAACTGGTTTGTACGCTTAAGCCGAAGAAGATTCTGGAAAGGAAGCTATAATGACGATAAAATTTCGGCATACCAAACACTTTACACTTGTTTGGAAACTGTGGCAAAATTGGGTGCTCCCGTAGCTCCGTTCTTTATGGACAGACTTTACTTAGACTTAACGCAGGGAACTTCGAAAGATAAAAAAGCATCTGTACATTTGACCGATTTTCCAAAAGCGGATTCCTTGTTTATTGATAAAAAGCTGGAACACAAAATGCAGAAAGCGCAGACAATATCGTCATTAGTGCTTTCGTTGAGACAGAGAGAGAAGATAAAAGTGCGCCAACCGCTTCAAAAAATAATGATTCCAGTTTTAGAGGCTTCTGAAAGAGAAGAAATATTAGCCGTTTCAGATTTGATTAAAAGCGAAGTGAATGTAAAAGAAATTGAATTGATTGACGAAGGTTCTGGAATGTTAGTAAAACAGATAAAACCCGATTTTAAGACCCTCGGACCGCGTTTCGGAAAAAACATGAAAGCAGTGGCAGCGGCTATTTCGAGCTTTGGTCAGAAACAAATTGCAACTCTTGAAAAAGATGGTGAAATAACTGTTTCTATTAATGAAAAAAATACTACTTTGGCGCTCGATGATGTAATCATAAGTTCGCAGGATATTGAGGGCTGGTTGGTTGCAAATGCAGATGGAGTTACTGTGGCGCTTGATGTTACGATAACACCTGATTTAAAAAATGAAGGAATTGCCCGAGAACTGGTAAACAGAATCCAAAACCTGCGCAAGGATAGCGGTTTTGAAGTAACAGACCGTATTGAGGTAACACTTCAGGAAAACGAAAAACTTAAGGCTGCGGTTAACCAAAACCTAAAGTATATAAAAGAAGAAACATTAACCGAGGTTTTGCAATTTCAACCACAAATTAGTAACGGAACAGAAATTGCATTTGACGATATTGAAACACGTATAAGTATTAAAAAATAGTAATTATGACAGAGACAGAAAAAACCAGATATTCAGATGCCGAACTGGAAGAATTCAGAATACTTTTGAATGATAAGATAAAGAAAGCTATGGAACAGTTGGAGTTAATCCAAAGTTCCTATAAAAACGATAGTAACAACGGAACAGACGATACTTCGCCTACATTCAAAGCTTTTGATGAAGGCAGTGAAGTGATGAGTAAGGAAGCGAATTCGCAACTTGCTATACGTCAGGAAAAATTTATTCGCGACCTTAAAAACGCTTTGGTTCGTATTGAAAACAAAACGTACGGCGTATGCCGAGTTACAGGTAAACTGATTAACAAAGAGCGTTTAAAACTTGTGCCACATGCAACGTTAAGCATCGAGGCAAAAAATATGCAGAAATAGGTCCCGTAAACCCTCTTGAAGGAAGTGGAATTTTAAATTATATGCCTCGAAATTTTTTCGAGGCTTTTTTTATGGTAAAAAATTTATTTATAGTTTTCTTTTTATTTTTTGGAATTGTTTTTTGCAGTGCACAAAAAGTGATTCAAAAGAAAATCGCTTCGGAAGGAATAAAAACACTTTCCATTGTAGATGATGCTATTTATAAAATCACCATTCAATCTTCCGAAGAATCGACCATCAAAATTTTGGCACACATTTCTGGCGAACATTCTGAAAGTGTGATTATGGAAGAGAAAATCGTTGATGGAACCCTTTCCTTGAAAACTGGGTTTGCCCCATTTTTCACTTTGGAAAATGACAAACTTGCAGCGCATAAAGTAATGGCTATTGAAGTGAATATAACACTTCCGAAGAAAATGGCCGTTATAATTAAATCGAAACTGGCCTCAGTATATACCAATGGAATTTTTGAAAATCTCGACATTTCCTTGGAAAACGGAAATTGCATTTTAATTGACTTTTTGGGGAATGCCCACCTTAAAACATTAGCTGGAAATATAACCGTCCACGCCCAAAAAAATGTTTCAGGGAAAGCAATTTCGAAGCATGAAACTGTTGTAAATAAGCTTTCAAGCCAAGGAAAATTTATTGTTGAGGCGGAAAGCATCAATGGCGTTATTTCGTTGCTGCAAACCGAATAATATTGCTATTTTTGCCAACGCTCACCGAAGCTTTAGTGAAGGAGAGCCTTCGCAGGAAAAATTATGAGTCTAAAAAAAGCTACATTAATCATAATTCTGATTTTATTAATAGATCAGATTTCGAAATTTTATATCAAAACCCACTACTTTTTAGGTGAAGAAGTCCGAGTTTTTGATTGGTTCCGAATTCTTTTTGTAGAAAACGAAGGCATGGCTTGGGGCGCGAAAATTCCTGGTCAATACGGAAAACTTATCTTAACGCTTTTTAGGATTGTAGCAATTGGCGGTATTGGTTATTGGCTCTGGGATTCCGTTCGTAAAAGCGCACCAAGAATTTTGATTTTTTGTGTTGCACTGATTTTTGCGGGTGCATTTGGAAACATAATAGATTCTGTTTTTTATGGCCTTATTTTTAATGATAGCCATCATCAAGTAGCCACGCTGTTCCCCGAAGCTGGTGGCTATGGCACACTATTTCACGGAAAAGTAGTGGATATGCTTTATTTTCCTTTATGGAAAGGCACTCTTCCAGAATGGCTCCCTTTTTGGGGCGGGGAATATTTCACGTTTTTTGACCCTGTTTTTAACATTGCAGATTCTTCAATCAGTGTTGGGGTTATTTTGTTGCTTCTTTTTAACAAAAGAGCATTTCCAAAGAAAGAAATTTCAGAATAGTTTTATCCCGGAGGTGCAAGCAAATTGAAGGGAAAAAAAGGTAAATTCCGAAGCACCCAGTAAATAATAGCTATTCCGAAATATCCAAAAATAAAGAAGTTGCTGTAAAAAAGTATAAACCTATATTTAGTTCCGAAGATCCAATTTACAAGAGTAATTCCCAAGCTGTAAATCAAAATTGGCAGGGTTAACACCATTAAAGGGTTGAACCTAAAAGCTCCTAGAATATCACCGTGTAATAATAAATGGATAGCCCTTTGTGAACCACAACCTGGACAGAAAAGACCTGTGATGTAATGAAAAGGACAGGGAATGAAAAAAGAGTTTTCCGAAGGATTATAGGAGAAAAAAATAATAAAAAAGCCCCCAAGCAATGTAGTTATGAGGGCTATTTTTAAAAATTTAATTGTATCCTGCGAAAGCCCCACCAAGACCAATAACTACAAAAAATATAACATAAAGCACCCAAACGATAACTGCTGCTGCTGCACCCCAAATAGCCCATTTCTTGGCATCATCTGCAGCTTTTTGAGCACCAGCTGCATCGCCTAGAGCCCAGAGTTCTTTTACTTTTGTAGCTTTAATTATTGATACAATGCCCAATGGAAGGCAGCATAAAACGGTACATAGAATTGCCCATACCAGATTGTTGTCTGGTGGGGTTCCTATTGGTTGATTGGTTGTTTCCATTTTTTTTATTTAATTGGTTAATAATACTTTATAAAGATAAGTGGTTATTTTTAAAATCCATTAAATTTTTCGGTGTAATGCAAAAGTGTAATGGAATATCCGCAGCTTCAAAAAATATCCGCGACTCAGCTTCAAAATAGGAAAGCCCTACAAATAGGGTGTTGGGATTGCATTTTGCCAAAAAACGATCATAAAACCCTTTTCCATAACCAACGCGATTCCCATTTTGGTCATAAGCCACCAATGGCACGAAAACCACGTCCAGTATTTCTGGTGAAATTTCAATGCCGGAAACAGGTTCGAGAATTCCGTATTCCGAAGTTTTTAAAACGGTGTTTTCCTGCAACAAGAAATGTTTCATTTCTCCAGTTGAAAAGTCCGCTTTTGAAACTACAATGCTTTTATCTTTTCCTTGCAGAATGTGCAATACGTATTCGGTATTCACTTCTTTTTTTGCTGAAATAGGAAGAAAAATGTGGTAGTAGGTTTTGTCCCAAATAGGCAGTCTCAGGGTTTGGTTGGCAATCTGAAGGCTCATTTCTTCGATGGAATCTTCAGAAAGACTTTCGCGAAGTTTTTTATATTTTAAACGCAGTTTTTTTTTATCGGCCATACATTTTATAAGTTCCAAATTTCAAATTCCATTTTGCCATCCTGAGTAAAATCGATAACTATCGGGTCGAAGGGCCAAATTCCAAATCTTAAATCATTAATCTAAAACCTTTTTAGTCTTCCATTTCTTCAGCTTCCATATCTACTGTATTTAGTGTTGAAATATGAAAAATTGCATCACCTTGATTAACAATTGGCGACTGGTTCACGTTAATAATATAGCCTTCGTTGGGCGATGTGACTTTAAATCGCAATTTTCCATAAGGATCTGTAATTGTTGCCAAAAACTCTCCTTTTTCTACGTGTTTGTTGCAATCAATTTTCACGTGAAGCAAACCACTTCGGTGCGCGCGAATCCATTTGCTTTTTTCAATAATAACAGTTTTGGCACTGGGTTCCGGAGCATGGTGCCTTTTACCTAACATATCCAAATGTTTCAATACACGCATAATGCCATCCACACCTTCTTTTGCAACATGTTTATTGCTTTCAAGACTTTTGCCACCTTCAAAAAGCAAAACGGGAATGCCCATTTTCTGACATGTTTTTCGGTATGATTTTTCAAGGGTATTGGAATAAACCGTAAATGGAGCATTGAAAACTTTAGCAAGCTCCAATAATTTTTCATCGTCAGGTCTTATACGGATTTGCGGAGCATTGAACCTGCTGGCGCCACCCGTATGAAAATCGAGACAATAGTCTGCGTGGGGCAAAACTTTTTTGGTAAAATGATATGCAACCCGGCTTGCCAAAGAACCCGATTTGGTACCTGGGAAAACCCTATTTAGGTCGCGCCCATCGGGAAAAAAACGATTCCCGTTCAAAAACCCAAAAACGTTTAAAATAGGAATACAGATAATGGTACCGCGTTTTGGTTTATTCAATTTTCGGGCAATGAGCTGGCGCACAATTTCCACACCATTTATTTCATCCCCATGAATGGCAGCGGTAATCAATACTGTTGGCCCAGGAATTTTAGACCGTTCAATAATGATAGGAATTTCAACTTTGGTTGAAGTGTAAAGTTTTGCGATGCTGAAATCAATAGTCTTGCTTTCGCCAAGAGCTACATGCTCATTCAGTATTACGATATCGCGTTCTTCCTTTTTGGCCATTTTATACGTTGCGTTCTATGTATTTTATGATGGTGTTTGCAATGTCCTTTCCAGTGGCTTGTTCTATGCCTTCCAAACCAGGGGAAGAATTTACTTCTAAAATTAACGGTCCTCGAGCAGATTGAAGCATGTCAACACCTGCAATGCCCAGTCCCAGGGCTTTGGCAGCTTTCAATGCTGCGGTTTCTTCCTCGTCTGTAAGTTTTATTACAGTAGCACTTCCGCCGCGGTGCAAATTACTTCGGAATTCACCTTCTCTTCCCTGTCTTTTCATTGCGCCGACAATCTGCCCGTCCACAATAAATGCACGAATATCGGCACCACCTGCTTCTTTTATAAATTCCTGAACAATAACCCGTGCTTGCAAGTTGTTAAAAGCTTCAATTACAGATTCTGCAGCTTTTCGAGATTCAACTAATATAACGCCGATGCCTTGTGTTCCTTCCAGCAATTTAATAATTACGGGAGCACCACCTGCTTGGTCCACTATTTCCTTTACGTTTTTGGAATAGTTGGTAAAAACGGTTTTTGGCA
>JAGQYZ010000245.1:0-8333 GCA_020435865.1 Aequorivita sp.
GGTGGAGAATATGGATTATTTTCAACTTTCACATTCCATTGGTATTGATACACTAATCAACAAAAAACTTTTGGCGGCTAATAATATTTTCCGCTATGTCCGCAAAGGTGAAGTTGTAGCAATGACGAAACTGAACAATATGAATGCTGAGCTATTGGAATTTGTGGTTTCTTCACATTCAAAAGTTTGTAATAAAAAAATTAAAGATCTAAATTTTCCTGTTTCTGCAATTATTGGGGGAGTGGTTAGAAATGGAGAGGGAATTATTGCCTTGGGCGATTTCGAAATCAAAAGTGGTGATAGAGTAGTGGTTTGCTGTCTTCCACAATCCATTGGAAAGGTTGAAAAACTCTTTATATAATGAATTCCCTTAGCAAACTTAATTATAAAATCATTTTGCATTTAATGGGCCTTTTACTAATTGTGAATGGTGGTTTTATGATGCTGTCTTCCATTGTGAGTTGGTATTACAAAGATGGTGTGCTCAAGGAAATGCTAATGGCCGGAACCGTAGCGCTTAGCGTTGGCGGAATCATAATGCTTTTAACAAAAAACCATCGAAAGGAAATTCAAAAGAGGGAAGGATATATAATTGTTGCATTTGGATGGATTTTCATGGCGCTCATTGGCACATTGCCATATATTTTTACAGGAGCTATTCCTAGTTTTACAAATGCTTTTTTTGAAACAATGAGTGGTTATACCACTACAGGAGCGTCAATTTTAAGAGATATTGAAGCCATTCCAAGAGGTGTTTTGTTTTGGCGAAGTATAACCCACTGGATTGGTGGGATGGGGATTATTGTTTTGGCGATAGCAATTTTACCTTTATTGGGAATTGGGGGTATGCAGCTCTTTGCAGCTGAAGCACCTGGTCCCGGCGGAGACAAACTACATCCGCGAATTACTGATACAGCAAAAAGATTATGGCTAATTTATGTAGGCTACACCTTAGCAGAAACCATTCTGCTAAAAATGGCCGGAATGAGCTTTTTTGATGCCATCAACCATTCGTTGGCAACTTTGAGTACAGGTGGATTTTCAACCAAAAATGCTAGTGTAGCTTATTGGAATAACAAACCGATGGTGCAATATATTATCATTGTTTTTATGTTTTTGGCGGGAAGTAATTTTGTTTTAAGCTACTTTGCATTTAAACGAAAATTTCAGAAAATATTTCAGGATGAGGAGTTTAAATTATATTCAGTATTTGTAATTGGATTGACTATTGTTGCGGCTTTGTTAATTTATTTTGAAGCCGATGTAACCCTTTCTAGTATTGCACACCCTATGCCTTGGGGTGCTTTTGAAAGCGCAGTCCGACATGGATTATTCCAAGTGCTCACTATTATTACAACTACGGGATTTGTTAGTGCAGATTACACACTATGGACACCATTTTTGACCATTTTCTTTTTTGGGATGATGTTTTTAGGAGGGTGTGCAGGATCTACGGCTGGAGGAATTAAAGTAATGCGTCACTTAATCATGATTAAAAACGGCGTATTGGAATTTAAAAGGACATTACATCCACACGCTATTTTACCTGTTCGTTATAACAGAAAAGCAGTGCCACAGCCTATTGTTTTCAATATTCTTGGCTTCTTTATACTTTATATGCTCTCTTTTATTGTTGGAACTTTGGTTTTCTCTTGGTTGGGACTGGATTTTAAAACAGCCCTAGGCGGTGCGGCTTCAACATTAGGAAATGTAGGTCCCGCACTTGGTGATCTTGGTCCAGTGGACAATTATGCATACCTGCCAGATGCAGCAAAATGGTGGTCCAGTTTCTTAATGCTTATTGGTAGATTGGAATTGTTTACAGTTCTTATTCTTTTAACACCTTTTTTCTGGAGAAACAGATAGGTTTTTAAGTTCAAAGTTTCTGGTTCTATTCTTTTATGAAATTACTTTTACTTGTTTTAGCCATTCTTTGATTTATTGTAATAAGATAGCAATAGATTGTATGAAAAAACCCAAAGCACAAATTGTACTTTGGGTTCTAGATATTTAAAGGAGTTTAAAATTATTTAACGATAATACGTTTAATTTTTGAGACATTTTTGTTTCCTAATCTAACAAAATAAACTCCCGCAGAAACATAGCTCATGTCCAAATTGTACTTATAGCCTGTTCCGTCATTGTCAAGTCTATAACTTACCAAGGTTTGTCCAAGCATGTTTGTAACTGTAAGGGTAAGCCTATCTGTAATATTGGTATTCAAAAGTTGAACTTCAAATTGATTGTTGCCTTCGCTTAATACCATAAGGTCTGAAGATTCGGTATAATTTTCTGGCAAACCAAGTGGTTCAGCTCCACATAGTTGCAAAGACCAATAATTTAATGTCCCACCATCTTGGTTCGCATTGTCTAAGATAGAAAGCGTCCAATCTCCTAATGTTGAGGTTCCATCAAAATCAGAAAGGTTGCCCATAGGTCTGAAAGTTCCATCAAAGGGTGGGTTTCCATCCTGAATTGATAAAGCAGCTTCATCATCAAACGTTGTATCAGAAAAATCATCACCACTACCACCTACGTTATCGGCCAATATCACTTCAGTTCCGTCTGGCCCAACTAATTTGATAGTTAAATCACCATCATAGGTATGATTGATATCCAATGTAAGGTTAACATCATTTATAAGAACATCACTTGTAAATGTAATTGTAGATTCTGTAATTGTACCTGCATCAGGACCAATAGGCATTACGGTATTATTAGAATCTGAAGAACAATCATAATTTACTACAGTAGCACTTAAGGTATTGTTTGATACATCAGAATCTGCAGCCAATAAGGTTGTAGCTGTAACCAAGTATGCGCCGGGAGTAGAAAAGTCTCCTAATGTATTAAAAGTATAAGAAGTGCTTTCTCCACCATTTAATGGGCCTGCAACATTTTCAGTAACCGGCGTTCCACCATTTATACTATATGCAACATCAAAATTTGATTGTGTAGCTGTTCCAAAATTTTCTATTGTAACTGTTACAGCTTCCATGCCTAAACCTTCACCACTTTCAGGAGCTGTAATAGCCGTTACACCAATGTCATTAGCATAATAATTGATTACTTCTTTGGTAAATGCATCATTTCCAACAAATTCATCACCGACCAAAACAGTTTTTGCCATAATGGAATAGGTTTGTCCTTGGGTTGATAAATCTACAGTCTGTGCAAAGGTGTAGTTCACAGTTCCATTAGAAGGTATGTTTCCTGAAAAAGTTTCAGAAGCTACTAGATTTCCATCAACCCAAAGTTCCAATGGTATTGAGGTTTGGGTATCTGTACCATAATTGCGGATGGTTATTTCTACAGTTTCTGCATTAGTAAGGGTTCCGCTTTCAGGGGTTACTATATTGCTCACACCAACATCGTTAGCAAAACCACCAGATAATGAAAATGAAGCAATGCGCGTTCTCCAATTATTATTTGAAGAAAAATATTCAGCAGTATGCCAAAATGTAAAATTATCAGGATCCATTGTTAAGTGTGAATAGTCACCAAACCTGTTTGTAAAAGTTTGAACTCCATTACCTGGTATAATTTCAGTTTCCGCTACGGTCATTTGTCCCAAAGGATCTCCATTAAACCTTCCGGTATACTTTATACCAACGGGAAGTGTTCCGCTAGCAATATTAAAACCAAGTCCAATGTTACCTGCAGCATCCATGGCAGCACTTCCCATAAAACGGCTCTGGCCGTCAGCAGGAGCATAAGTTCCTTCTTGATAAATAGACCAAGGTGTTGTTGAATCGTTTCGCAACTCTATCCAACGGATACCCGAAGTATCGTTATTGTCTATATCTGTATTAAAGGTAATTAACCATGAATTGTGTGAACCAAAACTTCTATAATTAGCAGCAAAAGATATTACCCCTCCAATCATATCTATTTTTTGTGAAGTGCCTGGTTGTTGAACATCACCAGTGCCAAAAGGAGCAAAAACTGAATTAAATGGTGCGGTAGCAATTTCTAAAGGGGCTGATATTGTGGAATTACTTGTTGTATTCCAGTCTAATACAATTTCCCAAACATTTAAATGATCAAATGATACCCCAGACCACCCATCGTCTTGAAGATAGGTAACATATCCGGGGACATTAGCAGGATATGTAGTTCCCAATAAATTTGCTGGTTCTGGGCTCAAAACCGTATTACTGTTTTGAACTCCACCGGGAAGTGGAAACCCAACTATTTTTGGATTGGGCCCGCCTGCAAGCATTACGTCTCTTTCCACAGCATAAACTTTATTAGTAGCCCCGATATTTGCAGTTAAATAATATGCATCTGGCCAAACACTATAATGTGGATAATCTGGGAAACTTGTAAATGAATATTGATACACATTATAAGCTCCTGTTGGGTCGCCAGTTTCAGAAACGCCAATAGCCAACGAATTGTTAGAGGAACCAAATTCACTTACAAACCAGCGATCTGCCAGTTGATCATATAAAACAATTGGGTCACCAGAGTTTGATCCTATACCCAAAAAAGTCCCTAAAGAAACAGGGCCAACTAACAATGTACCCGTTTTACTGAAAATTTTGACTATTGAATTCACCGCATGCACGTAATGATTTGGCCCCACAGCACCGGTTGGATCTGGTGGCACAAATCCTGATTCTGAAGAGGATGCTCCTATAAAATTTTCTTCTAGTGCATAACTGTGGATGCCCCCAGCTACTTTTTGAAGAAGGGGGTCCATTCCTAAAGGCAAGGCATCTTCATTTACTTTTGCATTATAGCGAGATTCGTTAGGAACAATTTTTAGTTCCGTAACACCCATTGTTGGGTTGTTTTCCGCAGTTGCAAAATCTCGCAATGGAATTGTTTTCCCAATAAATGTTCCAACGATAACTTCATCTGGTGGATAAGTTTCTTGGGCATACACCCCAATACCAAGTAGCAGACAGGTAGCAAATAGTAGTTTTTTGATTTTCATGATTTGTTTTTTAAATTTTAAAGAAGGAAAAGTAGAAAAAAATCCAGAATATTTTAATGCTAATTCATTATTTTAATTAACTCTTGTTCTTCCAAAATCATAAAATCAAAAAAAAAACCGTCACAAACTAAGTTTGAAACGGTTTTTTGAAAGGTTTTTTTAAAAATTATTTTACAATAATTCTAGCAGTTTTGAATGCTGTTGTACTTTCACCGCCAGCTTTTATTATATACACCCCACTTGAAGCATAGGACATATCTAATTTTAGATGATAAGCGCCGTCCACTTTTCCAATAGGTTTAATACCCAATTCTTGGCCAAGAATGTTAAAAACAGAAATATAGGCCATGCCATCATAACCTGTTACCAAGGATATGTCAAAGTGTTTGTTATCAGTACTTGTTATTAACAATTCACCATTTCTGATAGCCATATCTTCTACTCCTAATACACCAAGGTTTGCGGTATAGTCTTCCGTTTCACCAAAAGCTGTTTCCTCACAGGCATCTGAAGGCACGGGGCTGTTCCAATTTGCTTTGGCTCTCATTCTGTGTTCGCCAGGGGCATTTACTGCAGGAATAACCAAATCCATAGTTTCGGTATAGGTTCCAGGTCCTTGCCCGGGAGCAATTTGGTAATTGTCTACCACAACCTCATCTGCTGTAAAAACGGAGTCATCGTTATAATCAATCCAAACTTTAATATATTGACCTCCAAAGTTTGTTGTTACGGTCAATGAATTGGTACTGTTTGGTGCTAAGTTTGCAATTAAATTTGTAAAGTCGCCATATCCTTCACATTGAGAAGGATTGTTGATTTCTGCTATTGAAAATAATCGGAAACCGTGGCCTGCGGAACAGTTTCCGGAGGGCTGACAAAGTATACTTTCTATTTCAGAAGTTACAGCATCGTTTGAAGCATTTGCATCTCCTGATAAGGAAGTTGAAACAGTAAGACTATGAGTTCCCAATTCAGAAAAATCTGCAGTCTGTGCAAAACTATAGCTCGATTCTTGCTCAGAAGGAATACTTCCTGTAAATGTTTCAACTACAGGTGATCCACCATCAAGTACATACTGTACGTTAAAGTTTGATTGTGCTGCTGCTCCAAAGTTTTTAATGGTAGCAGTTACGGTTTCATTATTGCTCAATCCTGGTCCAGAAACAGGTGCTGTAATTGCAATAGCACCAACATCATTAACCAATAAATTGGTAACTTCTTTGGTCAATGGATCGTTTGCTGGAAATTGGTCTCCAGATAAACTTGTTTTTACTTCAATAGAATACGTATGTCCAGGAATTGATAAGTCTGCAGTCTGCGAAAAAGTATAAGTGGCAGTATTTCCTGCAGTAATTGTTCCTGAATAGGTTTCACTAGCAATTAAGTTACCATCAACACGAAGTTCCAAAGGAATGTTTGCCTGTGAAGCTGATCCATAATTCCGAATGCTAACTTGAACTGTTTCAGCATTTGTTAAGATGCCATTTTCGGGTTGAATTATTGCATTCACCCCTACATCGGCAACAAAGCCATTTGAAATCTTAAATGAAGCAATCTGGGTTCTCCAAGCATTGTTATTTGAAAAGAAATCTGCTGTGTGCCAAAAGGTTAGGTTGTCCGGATCCATTGTAGTATGACCATAATCTCCATATCTATAGGTATTGGTGCGGACTCCATTTCCATTGACTATAGTAGTTTCTGCTACTGTCATGGTTCCTAAAGGATCACCATCAAACCGACCTGTATATCTAATACCAACCTTTAAATTATTACTTCCAATACTATATGCAAGTCCAATATTTCCATAAATATCCATCGCAGAACTACTCATAAAGCGACTATTGCCATCTGCTGGTGCATATGTACCTTCTTGGTAAATTGACCAAGGATTTGAACCATCATTTCTTAATTCAATCCATCGAATACCACCAGTTTCATTCGCATCAATAAAAGTATTGAAAGTTATAAGCCAAGAGTTATGCCCTGGAAAACTTCTATAGTTTGCACCAAAAGAAATTATTCCGCCGTGCCCAGCAAGTTTTTGATTTGTTCCTGGCTGATCAATTGCTCCTTGTCCAAATATTTCTCCCGCATCAAAAGGATCGGTAGGAATTTCAAGGGGAGCAGAAATAGTTGAATTTCCTGGATTTGTCCAATCCATATTCATTTCCCAAACTTTTAAGTGGTCATTAGAAACACCGTTCCAAGCATCATCTTGAAGATATGTAACATATCCTGGAGTGCCTGGCTCATAAACAGTCCCTAAAAGATTTGCAGCTTCAGGGCTCTTCACTTGGTTTGGATTCACCACAATTCCAGGAAGTGAAAATATTACGATTTGAGGATTAGGCCCACCATTAAGTATTTCGTCGCGATCCAAAGCAAATGCACGAGTTGTAGCTCCGCCTAAGTTTACAGTTCCATAATATGCATCTGGCCAAACAGCATAGTGTGGGTAATCTGGAAAACCACTAAAAGAAAACTGATATACATTATATGCACCAGTAGGATCACTAGTAGCCGACACTCCTACAGCTAAAGAGTTTCCTCCACTAATGCTTCCAAACTCACTGACAAGCCATCTGTCAGCCAATTGGTCATACAATACAATGGGGTCGCCACTGTTTCCGCCAAAACCAAGAAATGATCCTAGTGAAACAGGTCCCACCAATAGTGTTCCAGTTTTACTAAAAATCTTTACCAATGAATTTACGGAATGAACATAATGATTAGGACCAACCGCTCCAGTTGGATCGGGTGGATAAAAACCTGACTCTGAAGAAGAAGCACCAATAAAATTCTGCTCTATTGCTCTAGTAGGAATTTGACCAAGTGTTTTTTGAATATTATCAATAATAGTTGGGGGCACTTCATTGGTTTCAATTTGTGTAGTAGATTCGTTGGGTACTATCGTCAATGTTTGTGGATCTAAATTGCGATTCGCTTCCATTGTCGGAAAATCACGTAAAGGTATTGTCTGTCCAATAAAAGTTCCAGAAATAATCTGTTCTGGCGGAAACTTTTCTTGGGCAAATAAACTAATACTTAGCAATACTAAAAATGCAGAAAGTAATTTTTTTTGCTTCATTGTTTAAATATTTAATGGGTTTTTATTAAAGTCCGACAAGATACTATCAATAATTATATCTAGGAAATTATATGCTAAATACTTAACTAATTTTTTCATATTTTATAAATAGCACTGTTGGGATTAAAATATTTTAAATTTGGTTACCTTTGCAGCTTCAAAAATGAACTAATATTCAAAAGAATGATTCACTTTTTTGGGAACGTTGAAAACACTGTTTTTGCAGTCCAAACCCACGGAAAAATTTCAGAAGAAAATAGTAAAAAGTTGGAGTGGCTTTTCGGCAACCAACCTAAAATAAAG
>JAGQYZ010000245.1:8388-8552 GCA_020435865.1 Aequorivita sp.
GCAATGATTACTCCATGGAGCACCAATGCTGTGGAAATAACCCAAAACATGGGAATTGGCGATATTATCCGTATTGAGGAATTTCACAATAGCAAAGTGGAAAAAGGAACTTTTGACCCGATGCTGTCACAGAAATTCAAAGAATTGAATCAGGATATTTTTGA
>JAGQYZ010000246.1 GCA_020435865.1 Aequorivita sp.
GCTCGTCTTTTTCATTTACGAGGATGACCAGTTCTTCAATCATTTATAAAAATCTTTTGGCTCAAAAGTACGAAAACGAAAAGTGTTTTAAAAGCAAAAAGCGCTCAATAGCTAGCATTGAACGCTTTTGCATAACTTAATTTGGTTAATTTAATTTTTTATTATGAACATTGATCTTCTGTTAAGTTGGTGTTCTTCTTCTGTACAAGGTACTCCGTTTGAGCATTGATTAACAAGTTGTGATTCACCATATCCTTTGGCAGTAAGCCTGTTTGCCTCAATGCCTTTACCAACCAACCATTTAAGGGTAGATTGTGCACGGCGCTCTGATAGCGCTTCATTATAACTGTCATTACCCCTAGAATCTGTGTGGGACTCAATATGTATTATCAATTCAGGATATTCTCTCATTGCAGCAAGAATCTTAGCTAGTTCTATTTCAGCATCCGGACGGATGTTTGATTTATCAAAATCAAAATAAATTGGCTGAAGGTTTAATTTACAACCCAAATCGTTTGGTGCGCAAGGCCCTGTGCGTTTTAAAGGAAGCGGCACATCTATGGTTCCAGAAAGCACCGGTGTTTGGATAATTTTTTCATAAGGACTGTATCCTTCTTTAGTTCCCCGCACGGTATATTGTTTACCACAATCTCCAACAAAACTATATGTTCCATCGTTTTGGGCTGTAGTTTGGCTAACCAATTGATTGTTTTCATCAAGCAAAGAAACGTTTGCTCCTGGCAAAGGATCTTTTGTTTCTTCGTCAAAAACTCTTCCAGTAATGGCAATTGAACATATTTCCTTTACCAAATAGATGTCATCATCAATACTTCCTCTATCTCCACCTCTGTTTGAGGAAACGTAACCAATATGATCTTCTTCGTTGATTATAAATCCAAAATCATCTTGAGCACTATTTGAAGGAGCACCCAAATTTGTAATTTCCCCAGGTTTTCCATCTGCATCCAATGGAGTTACGAAAATGTCATAACCTCCAAGGCCTGAACGTCCGTCACTTGAGAAATAAAGATTATTTTTTTCACTGATAAAAGGAAATGATTCTCTAGCCTCGGTATTTATTTCCGGACCTAAATTTACAGGCGTTCCATAACTATTGTCCCCCAGAATATCAACATACCAAAGGTCTGACATACCTATTGTTCCGGGCATATCTGAAGAAAAATATAATTTTTTTCCATCTGGGCTTAAGGCTGGGTGAGCTATTGAATATCCCTTATTATTAAAAGGAAGCTCTACAACATTAGACCAATTATAATCTCCTGTTTTGGTTGCTTTATAAAGCGTCAATCTTAAAGTCTTGAATTTATTAGATTTATCAAGCCCCTTTTTTCCATCCAAAAAGGTATTTCTTGTGAAATAAACTGTGCTGCCATCTTTAGAAAAAGTAGCCGTGGATTCGTTATATTCAGTATTAATATCACCTCCTAATTTTATTGGGTTGCTCAATTTCCCATCAGGCGCTCTATCAGCGATAAAGAGGTCTAAATAGGGTTCTTGGGTCCATTGATTTACATTAGACCCGGTAGTGTTTCCGGCTGAGGCATAAACAATTTTATCTTTTCCATAGAAAGCAGGACCAAAATCTGAATTTGGTGAATTAATCTCTACCTTATCTAATACAAAATCTCTTGATTTGAAAACGGTACTTTTTAAATAATTAGGGTCATCTTCAAATGTTTTTATTACCAACCCTTTTCCTCCTTTTGATACATAATCTTTCAAAAGTGCATTAGATTCATCATACTTTCCGAGGCTTTTTAAAGACTGAGCGGCTCTATAATAATACTCAGGTTCTATTTCATCTGGAAATTGAGTTACCAATTTTTGATACCATTTTGCAGCGTTTGTATAATCGCTATTAAAGTAATATGTATCGCCCAATTTCTTAAAAATCTCTGCAGATTCGTAGCCGTCTTCTACCACCTTCAAATAAATTTCACGAGCATCTATATAAGCATACTTATCAAACTCTTTGTTTGCTTTTTTAATATCCTTCTTTTGAGAAATGGCGCTACCAGTAGTTAAAACTACCAAGGTGAAAAGTAATATGTTTCGTACTATTGTATTCATAGTCTTGATTTTTTTAGAAGAATCTAGGAGTTAGCACTCGTTCTGGTTTATTGAACAATTCAAAACGAAGCATAAGTTCATAGGAGCCATCACTGTATGTTTCAATTTCTGTTGTTTGATAATCATAAGCAAAACCAATGAATATATTGTTTGTTGCTTGAAATCCTACCAATCCGCTCATTGCTGCGCTCCATCTGTAGGCAGCCCCTAGGGTCAATTTATCGTATATCAAGAAATTAGCAGATACATCAGCCTGTAAGGGAGAACCGCTTACCATTTTGAAAAGAGTTGCTGGCTTGAATTTTAAATTATCACTAAGATTAAACACATAACCTGCAATCAAAAAGTAGTGCATGCGCTCTGCAGCAGTTGTTTCTATAGTAGTATTTCCTATACTACTTGCATCAAAATGTTTGGTAGTTAAGAAGTTAGGGACGGAAAGTCCTGCATAAAACTTTTCAGTATTATAGTATATACCAGCACCTATTTGTGGTTGAAGCTTATTGTCTATATTATTACTTTGAAAATAAGGATCATTGGCATCATATATATTCAGCTTAGAGAAATCTACATCAAGAATATCAAAACCTGCTTTCAGACCGAAGGAAAGTTTAGCAGTTTCGGAGGTATTTATGCTATAGGAATAATCTATATTAAAGTTGGTTTCAACTGCTGGCCCTATTCTATCATTGACAACCGACAAGCCTAAACCCATATTGGTGCCAACTGGTGAATTTACGGTGAAGGTACCTGTATTGGGCCTTCCTTCACCAAAATTTACCCATTGGGTTCTGTACAGCAAGCCAAAACTCAAGGCTTCACGGTTTCCCGCATAAGCAGGGTTTACCACCTCTGTGTTGTACAT
>JAGQYZ010000012.1 GCA_020435865.1 Aequorivita sp.
AGATTACAGTTTTGTTACTGGTGAAGCGGAACCTATTTCCAAGCAAAGCGGTGATAAACTCTTTGCTGGGGGTAAGCAACAAGCAGGAATATTAGAAGTTGAAGTATTGAAACCCGTTGCACAAAGCTACTTGACCCAGCTTTGGAGTAACGACGTTTTTAGCAAAGACAAAACTGGAGTTTTTGAATCGCTAACAGACAGTATAAGCAAACGATTTACAGTTGCTATTCTTTCCGTGGCTTTTATTTCCACCATTTTTTGGTTGCTGGTTGACCCTTCAAAAGCGTTTAATGTATTCACTTCGGTTTTGATTGTTGCCTGTCCATGCGCCATTGCTTTGGCAGCTCCTTTCACTTTAGGGAATGTGCTACGAATCTTCGGAAGGGAGAAATTGTATTTAAAGGAGGCTTCAGTAATTGAGCAAATGGCGAGACTAGACACCGTTGTTTTTGATAAAACGGGAACATTAACAACCAATCAGAAAAGCATAATTACGTATGAAGGCTTAACACTTACAAAAGAAGAAAAACAGTTGCTAAATAGCACGCTTCGCGCTTCCAACCATCCGCTGAGCCGCACGCTTTATGCAATTCTTGATAAAAACGAAATCCAGACCTTAGATGATTTTGAGGAAGAAGTAGGGAAGGGGATTTCTGCAACTTTCAACAATAATTCCATAAAAGTTGGTTCGTATGAATTTGTTGGTTTTTTTGATGAAAATACTTCTGAAGTAAAGAATAAAACGACCGTTCACATTAGCGCCAATCAAGTGTATAAGGGTTGCTACATATTTAACAGTGAATATAGAAAAGGAATTGCAGAGCTTTTTGAACAGCTTGAAAATGACAAAGAGGTAATCGTACTCTCAGGCGATAACGAAGGAGAGCGCGAATACTTAGAAACACTACTGCCAAAAAACACAAAATTTTTCTTCAATCAAAAACCAGACGATAAACTGAATTTTATAAAAACGCTTCAGCAAAGTGGAAAGCAGGTATTGATGGTAGGCGATGGTCTTAATGACGCCGGAGCTTTAAAGCAAAGTAATGTTGGTTTTGTAATTTCAGAAAATACAAACGTTTTTTCGCCAGCCTGCGATGGAATTTTGGACGCATCCCAGTTCAGAAAAATTGGAGATTATTTAGAGCTTTCAAAAAGCGGTGTGAAGATCATAAAACTGGCGTTTATTCTTTCGTTGCTTTATAATTTGGGAGGGCTTTCTTTTGCGGTTTTAGGGCATTTACGGCCTGTTATAGCAGCTATTCTAATGCCGTTAAGCTCTATAAGTATTGTTGTTTTTACAACGATAGCCACACAATATATGGGCAAGAAATTAAGAATGGATATAAATAAGGAAAATTGATAAATGTCATACTTTAAAGACATTTTCAATAATAATTTTGAACAATAAAATTTAGGTATGACCATAATTTATATGTTATTGGCAATTAGTGTTTTTGTAGCGCTCATTTTTTTTACACTGTTTATTTTTTCAGTAAAAAAAGGTCAATATGACGATACCTATACACCTTCTGTACGTATGCTTTTTGAGGATGAACTAGTAAAGGATGATACTTCAAAAAAGACAGATACTTCAAAAGAAACTATAACCAATCCAAAAAAATAATTCTTTTAATACTATGCAAACAGAACAGTTTTATTACGACAACCAAATTGTCAAAAAATTCATCAATGCAACCATTTTTTGGGGTATCATTGGTATGAGCATTGGCTTGATATTGGCCTATATGTTTTTGTTCCCAAACATGACTGAAGGCATTTCTTGGCTCAGTTTTGGGCGTTTAAGACCATTGCATACAAATGCGGTTATTTTCGCTTTTGTGGGTAATGCAATTTTTGCTGGAGTTTATTATTCCACCCAACGTTTGTTGAAAGCCCGAATGTGGAGTGATTTTCTTAGCAACTTAAATTTTTGGGGTTGGCAGGCCATTATTGTTGGCGCTGCTATTACACTCCCTTTAGGTTTTACAACTTCAAAAGAATATGCTGAGTTGGAATGGCCTTTTGATATTGCCATTGCGGTAATCTGGGTTGCGTTCGGTCTAAACTTAATTATGACAATGGTTAAAAGACGCCAGCGCCACTTATATGTTGCAATTTGGTTCTATCTGGCAACTTTTGTAACAGTTGCAGTTTTGCATATTGTGAACAGTATGGAGCTTCCTGTCTCTGCCCTAAAAAGCTATTCAGTTTATTCAGGAGTGCAAGATGCTTTGGTTCAATGGTGGTATGGGCATAATGCGGTGGCATTTTTCCTAACAACTCCTTTTCTTGGTTTAATGTATTATTTTGTGCCAAAAGCCGCTAATAGACCGGTATATTCTTACCGACTTTCTATTGTTCACTTCTGGTCATTGATATTTATATACATCTGGGCGGGTCCTCACCACTTACTTTATAGTGCATTGCCAGAATGGGCACAAAACTTAGGGGTAGCGTTTTCAGTAATGCTTATAGCTCCTTCATGGGGAGGTATGATAAATGGTCTATTGACTTTGCGTGGTGCTTGGGATAAGGTTCGTGTAGATCCCGGATGTCGATTTATCGTTAAAGACAATACGGGCTATGGTATGGCAACTTTTGAAGGCCCAATGCTTTCACTTAAAAACGTAAATGCAATAGCGCACTTTAGCGATTGGATTATTGCACACGTTCACGTTGGTGCCCTTGCATGGAATGGTTTCTTGACCTTTGGTATGATTTATTGGTTGGTGCCACGACTTTTCAAAACAAAACTGTATTCCATTAAATTGGCAAACGCGCATTTCTGGATAGGAACATTGGGTATCATTATGTATACGCTCCCAATGTACGTTGCAGGATTTATGCAAGCTTCTATGTGGAACCAGTTCAATCCAGATGGAACGCTTACTTATGGAAATTTCCTTGAAACCGTTACCGAAATTATGCCAATGTATACAATGCGGGCCGTCGGGGGAAGCCTTTACATAATAGGAGCCTTTATTTTACTCTATAATATAGTTCAAACAACAAGAAGAGGTAGTAAGGTTACTGATGAACTTGCAGAAGCTGCGCCGTTAACTCCAGTAACAAGAAGGCAAACTGCAGGTGAAGGTTATCATACGTGGTTGGAGCGCCGTCCTGTTAAATTAACTATATATGCTACTATCGCTATATTAATAGGAGGAATGGTTCAGATTATACCTTCTTTAATGGTTGATGATTATGTTCCTGTAATTTCAAGTGTGAAACCTTATACTCCTTTAGAATTGGAAGGACGTGATATATACATCCGTGAAGGTTGCGTTGGTTGCCATTCACAAATGATCCGACCGTTTAGAAGTGAAGTAGAGCGCTATGGTGAATATTCAAAATCTGGAGAATATGTTTACGACCACCCATTTCTTTGGGGAAGCAAACGTACCGGTCCAGATTTGCACCGCGTGGGCGGAAAATATTCAGATAACTGGCACTTGAACCATTTATATGATCCACAGAGTACTTCGTCAGGGTCTATTATGCCATCCTATAAATGGTTGATAAATTCAGAATTGGATAAATCTAATATAGAAGCCAAAATGAGAGCAATGGTTACACTTGGTGTTCCTTATACCGAAGAAGAAATAGCAAACGCCCAACAATTGATGGATGAGCAAGGAACCAAAATAGAAAAAAACCTTTATAACGACCCAGACTTTGTAACCACTTATGAAGCCAGTAAGAAATATGCTCAAGATAATGGTGAAGAATTTATAGAAATGAAAAATCGTGAAATAGTAGCAGTAATAGCCTATTTACAACGTTTAGGAGCCGATATTAAAGTTGAATCTGCTGAAAATGCTTCAGCCAAAAAAGAATAGTTATGTTACGATATATAAAAGGAAACCTCGAGAACATTGATAATGTTCAAATATATCCAATGATTTCACTTTTGATATTCTTCGTCTTTTTTGTGGTACTTTTTTATTGGGTAATCACAGCGAAAAAAGAACATATTTCTGAAGTGAGCAATATTCCATTGGAAAAAGATACTAACAACCAAAACGAAGAATTATTATGAAATGCCCATTTGAATACTTAACATATATGAAGATGTCTTCTTTGGGCATTCCATCTTCCACTAACCATAAAAATATTATACACAGATGAAAACCACAGCATCATTTTTAAGAGTCATTGGCTTTGCAATACTCGCTTTTTTTCTGTTGGAACTTACCATTGATTCTGGTGAACAGTGGGCAATTGTAAAATACCCAATTATCTGGGCTGTTTTAGGAATGTTGATCCTTTTTGCCATAGCATTAGAGATTGTGGCCGCAACACTTCAGCGCATTCTCTTTGGAGGACTAAACCCTGAGGCAAAAGAGCGCTTTTTAGCTGCTGAAAAAGCACGCAAAGAAAAACGTTTTGGCTGGTTCAAGAAAAAATATGAGGAAATGCTAGATTCCAAACCAATGGCAAAAGAGCAGGAAATTGTATTGGATCACAATTATGACGGCATCAGAGAGTTGAATAATACCCTTCCACCGTGGTGGGTATATATGTTCTATGCCACCATAATTTTTGCAGTGGTTTATTTGGTACGATATGAAATTTTTGATGGAACAAACCAAACACAGGAATATGAAATAGAAGTAGCACAGGCAAAAGTTCAAGTTGCTGAATTTAAGAAAAACAACAAAGATTTAATAGATGCAGAGACCGTAGAGCAATTGACAGATCCTACTGATATTGCAGCTGGAAAAACAATTTTTACAGATAATTGTGTAGTTTGTCATAAAGACGGAGGTGCTGGAGGGATTGGTCCAAACCTGACAGATGACTATTGGATTTTAGGTGGTGGTATTAAGAATATATTTCACACCATCAGCGAAGGCGGTCGTGCAGGAAAAGGGATGATTTCTTGGAAAACAGATTTGAAACCGAGTGAAATAGCACAAGTGGCAAGTTATGTTATGTCGCTTCATGGAACAAATCCCGCTGACGGAAAAGCACCTGAAGGAGAAATTTGGAAAGACGAAAATGCAGCTATTGATACTATTGAAGAAAAAGCAATTGATTCAACCAAGGTTGAGAATAAAATGATCGATGAGCCTGTTGCTGAAGATTTGCAAATGGAAAGTAAATAACTATTGAGTCCAATTAATATCTCAAATATCACGATTTACATATAAACTATACAAAAGTGAGCATTCCAGAAGAAAACGAAAGTTTCAGAGATAGTATTGGTACTATAAACAAAGAAGGTAAAAGAGCTTGGGTTTACCCTAAAAAGCCTTCTGGAAAATTTTATGAATACAGAAAGTATGTGAGCTATTTTTTGCTTGCTTTTCTGTTTGCGGCACCCTTTATAAAAATTAACGGAAATCAATTTTTACTCTTCAATGTTTTAGAACGCCGTTTCAATATTTTTGGTTTTCCATTTTGGCCACAAGACTTTTATCTATTTGTGATCATGATGATCATAGGGGTTGTATTCATTATTTTTTTTACTGCTGCCTTTGGAAGAATTTTTTGTGGATGGATCTGTCCCCAAACCATTTTTATGGAAATGGTTTTTAGACGCATTGAATATTGGATTGAAGGCGACCGAAACAAACAACGCAAATTAGATAGTCAAGAATGGAATGCCGAAAAAATAAAAAAACGCGCCTTAAAATGGTTCATCTTTTTAATCATTTCCTTTTTAATTGCTAATATTTTTTTAGCCTATTTAATAGGAAGTGACAAACTTTTAAGCTACATAACAGAAAACCCTTTAGACCATTTAGGTACTTTATTTCCACTTATTATTTTTACTGCAGTATTCTATTTTGTATTCGCTTGGTTTAGAGAACAAGTCTGCATTATCGCTTGTCCTTATGGCAGATTGCAAAGTGTACTACTCGATAACAAATCTATTGTTGTGGCATATGACCATAAACGGGGGGAAGGCGAAAATGGTAGAAAGAAATTTAGAAAAAATGAAGATAGAGCCGCTTTAGGTCATGGCGATTGCATTGATTGCTTACAATGTGTACACGTATGTCCTACAGGAATTGATATTAGAAATGGAACACAATTAGAATGTGTCAATTGCACCGCTTGTATTGATGAATGCGATCACATTATGGAAAGCATCAACTTGCCAAAAGGCTTAATTCGTTATGCAAGCGAAGATGAAATTGAAAAGAAAGAAAAGTTTAAGCTCACCGCAAGAATGAAAGGCTACAT
>JAGQYZ010000247.1 GCA_020435865.1 Aequorivita sp.
GGTGCAAATTTACAACATAGTCCACGCCTTCCAAAATTAACGGGTCTATTTCAGCATAGCTTTGCGGAGTTTTTTCTCCAGAAATATTTGCCGATGTTGAAACCAGCGGTCTGCGGAATCTCTGTATCAATTTTTTACAGAATTCATCCTTCGTAACCCGTATAGCAAGCGAATTATCTTCAGCGATGATATTTTCTGCAACGCGAATGGGGTCATCGTAAATGATTGTAGTTGGCTTTTTGGCGTATTTCAAAATATCATACGCCACCTCGGGTACGTTTTCCACATATTCATTCAACATCCTAAAATCGTTCACTAAGCAAATAAGTGATTTTTCGTCACTTCTTTTTTTCAGTTGAAAAACTTTATCAACGGCATCCGGGTTTGTAGCATCACAGCCTATTCCCCAAACGGTGTCCGTCGGGTAGAGGATGAGGCCTCCTTTTTTTAGGATAAGTAATGCATGCTCAATTTCAGTTTTCATTGCATTCTTTTAGTGCAAAAATAGTCCTTCAAGAGTTATAAGCCTCTTCGTTTTAGGTATTATTTTTTTGGATAAACTTGAACTTTAACTATAAAATGAACTTAGGTTATGCGTTTTGTCTATTTTTGAAACAAACCATTGTCAATGGACAAAGCGCTGAAACTTCGATATAAAAATCTAAAACTGCACAGAAAATTACTGAAAGCAGAAAAATATATTGATTTTTTAGATTTTGATGAAAAAAAGAGAGGCGTTTTAATAATTGATAGTATCGTTCCGGAATATGATAGAGATTCTGGATCACGACGCCTTTTTCATATTATTGAAATTATGTTGAAACGAAATTTCAATGTTTTTTTAATGGCGGACAGCAAGGAATATAAATTCAAAAAAAAGTATTGTGAAGCATATCGAAACTTGGGTGCGGTAGTGTATGAACCAGCTTTGGACAAAAATAATAAGTTAATAAACCGTAAACGATTTATAAAAATTGTAAGTCCACATATCGAGTTTGCTTGGCTACACCGTCCAGAAATTTTTTATAAATATTACAGTTTTGTCAAAAAAAGTTCCAATACCAAACTTGTTTTTGATATGGTAGATTTTCACTATTTACGTCTAAAAAGAGAGTGGGAACGAAGCAAAGAACCATTAATTGAAAAGGAAATGGATAAATATCTGCAAATAGAACTGCATAATGCCGAAATGGCCGATGTTGTTATCCCTATTACAGAAGAAGACAAAAATGAATTGTTTCCGTTGTTACACAAAAAGCCAAAAATGATCGTGGTCGGCAATATTCACCAATTCAAAAAAGACAATCTAAATTTTAAAAACTTTAACCAGCGGGAAAACATTTTGTTTATAGGAAGTTTTCTTCATAAGCCCAATATTGACGCGGTTAAATATCTTCACGCAAGTATTTTTCCAATTTTGTTAAAAAAAATACCGGCACTGAAAATTGAGATAATAGGGAGTTATGCACCGCAGGAAATCCTGGATTTGAACTCTGAGAATTTTAGGGTTTTAGGATTTGTTGAGGATATTTCGGAATATTTCAACAGTGCTAAAATTTTTGTTGCACCCTTGGCTTATGGTGCTGGAATTAAAGGAAAAATTGGTCAGAGTTTAGAATTTGGACTTCCATTGGTAACGACTGAGAAAGGTGCCGAAGGATTTGATTTTTCACCAACAAAAGAATTGATGGTTGCTCCCATTGACAACCCGACAATTTTTGTTGAAAAAATCATTGCACTTTACACAAATGAAAAACTGTGGGAGAGTGTTAGTGAAAATGCTGAAAAAATATTGGAACCTTTTTCTTTGGATAAGATTGAAGCGCGGGTTATTGAAATTTTGCAATAAACTATTCCTAAGCTTTATTCCGAAATGTTTTGAAGCTGCTTCTGCTGATGGCGTATGGAATGGGCCAAACTCTCCCCACGGAAAAGCAGGAATTTGAATAATGGGCGATACTTCGGTTTAAAAACGGCTTTAAAAAAATAAGTTATGACCAAGTAGTTTTTGATAATCCAAAATTTAGAAAACCCAAGGTTTTTTCGGACCACATACAAATAGGAAAGCAAGTGTTCCTTCTTCATCAAAATATTGAACCCACCACTTTTCCCTTCTAAATGAATATAGTTGAGATTTGGCAGAAAAAAGGTTTTATAGCCAAGCTTTTTTAAGCGATAACAAAGATCAAATTCTTCATAATACAGAAAAATATTTGGATCGAAACCGCCGCATTCGCGATACGCATTTGCATTAAAAAACATAAAACTGCCAATTACAAAATCAACCTGTGTTGGTGCTTTTAATTCAGCATTTATTTTAGGAATTTTTGAATCGGTTTTATACAGAAATTTTTTTCCGAAAAGTTTGTACCGAACCCCTTCAAATGGGCGCTGCGAAATTGTTTTTTGGCCTTCGGCATTTAATATTTGAATTCCACAAACACCAACATTTTTATTCGTTTCCATAAACGAAACCATTTCAGAAAAACAATTTTCGGTAAAAAGTACATCACTATTAATAAATGCGAAATAAAGCCCAGTAGCTTGTTGCGCACCTAAGACATTTCCGGCACCAAAACCGAGATTTATTTTGCTTTGAAGCACTTTACAATCAGTTTGGTTTTCAAACGTTTTTTGAAGTAATTTCCCTTCATCATTAGCAGAAGCATTGTCCACAAGAATATATTCCACAGTAATATTTGCAGGGGTATATTTTTCTATGGAAGCCACACAATCCAAGGTCAATTGAAAAGTATTGTAGTTTAAAATAATGACCGAAACATGCGGTTGTGTGGAAGTAGTTTTTTCCAAAATTTAATCAGTTTGGTTTGCCAAAGGCTTTAAAAATAGGCTATTTTTGTGAAACATCTAACCATAACAAAGGTATGTCTAAAAAAATTCACGTCGGCTTTTTGCTTTCTTATGATTATGAAAACCTCAAAAAAGCAATTCCGCCAGTTTATAAAGATGCTGATGCTATTTTTATTGCTGAGGACAAGGAATATAGAACCTGGTCTGGTGAAAAATTTCAGGTTTCATCTTCTTTTTACGATTGGTTAAAGGAATTCGACACCGAAAATAAAATACAGATTTACAAAGACGATTTTTACCTTCCGGAGCTTTCCGCTATTGAAAATGACACGCGAGAACGAACCTTACTTTCTGAAAAAATGGGCGTTGGCAACTGGTTGGTGCAAGTGGATGCCGACGAATATTTCATAAATTTTAAAGGCTTTGTAAAAACGCTTCGGCAATATGATATTTTTTTAAAAAACCCTGAGAAAACACCCGTTCAAATTGCTGGTTTTCTTATAAATATGTATAAGTATACTGATGATGGTCTGTTGTATGTTGACAGCCCTACAAAGGTTTTATTGGCTACAAATTATCCAAAATACACCTTCGCACGCCAAAACCGAAAACGGATTATTTATACAGACAACCTTTTGTTGCACGAATGTATTTCCCGCAGTGAAAAGGACTTAATGACCAAGCTTACAAATTGGGGCCACTCCAAGGATTTTGATATTGAACAGTATGTTGAAAAATGGCGCTCTGTGAATAAGGATAATTATAAGGAAATGCAGGATTTTTTCTATTTGCAGCCCGAAGGATGGAAAACATTGGATTATATTGGTTCCAAAGACATGGATGAAATAAAAAAGCAATTGAATGCAAAGCCCGAATTACATCCTTCGTCATTTTTTCTTTTCAAAAAGAATATTGGGCAATATTTTAAACACCTTTTTAAATGAAAACATCTTTATTAATTTCTACATATAACTGGCCTGAGGCATTGGAACTGGTGCTTTTGAGCACCCTTAACCAAACCGAAAAACCAGACGAAATTTTGATTGCCGATGATGGCTCTTCAGAAGAGACTAAAAATTTAATTGAAGATTTCAAAAAGAAGATGGTTGTACCCATCCATCATTTTTGGCACGAGGATAAAGGTTTTCGAAAAGCTATTATTTTAAATAAGGCAATTGCCGCTGCAACGGGAGATTACATAATACAAGCAGATGGCGATTGCATTATACACAAGGATTTTGTGCGTGATCACAAAGCTTTGGCGCAACCTAACGTTTATCTTTTTGGAAGTCGTGTGAATATTCAAAAGGAATTTCTACCGAAATTATTTGCTTCGCAAAAAATAAAATTCAACTTTTTTGATAAGGGCATTAAAAAACGTACCCGAAACCTGCGAGTTCCAGTTTTGAGCAACCTATACAAAACCACGGATATAGTTTCGGAAAAAATGCGTGGTTGCAATGTTTCTTTTTGGAAAAAAGATGTGGTTGCTGTAAATGGTTATAACGAAGAATTTGAAGGCTGGGGCCGCGAAGATTCCGAATTGATTATTCGAATGATGCACAACGGTGTTTTGGGCAGAAGGCTACGTTATCGTGGGATTGTTTACCATATTTGGCACAAAGTGAAAGACCAAAGCCGTTTTGAAATAAACGATACTCTTCAGGAAAAAGCAATTGCTGAAAAAAGCAAATGGTGCAAAAAAGGAATCGATAAATATTTATAATCTCAATCAATCTTCCTGTATAACAACCAAAGGTTAACATACCTTTTAAAAACTGAAAAAGCACTAACATAAGCCAAAATAAAACCTTCTTTTCCGTCTAAAATTCCCAAACGGAAAATAAATTGGTTCCAAAAACGGTAAAAAGGACGAAATAGAAAATGATAGTAGTTTGGTTTCTTTCCTTTTTTGTAAAGCATTTCTGCTTGTAGCGCACTGTATTGGTGCATTTTCGAAGTATAATTGTCAAAGGACTTGTAGGTGTAATGCGGCAACGTGGTTTTTAAATTTTCAGTTTTTCCTTCTGTTTCCAAAGTTTCGTGTACCAAATTTTCGTTGTATTTACAATGGTTTTTGTTGAAAAAACGCACAATGTAATCATTCTGTAAACCGCTATATTTTATGCGTTTTCCCATAAAATAAAAATCGCGCTTCACGAAATAGGCGATTGCTTTTGGGTTTTTGGCCTTTTTAATTATTTCATTAGCCAAATCTGCTGTAATTTCTTCATCCAAATCAAAAAAAGTGACCCAATCATTTTTTGCCTTTGAAATAGCGAAGTTTTTTTGAGCTGAAAAATTATCAAACTTGCGTTGGAAAATCTTGACCTTATCGTGTTTTGAGGCCAATGCCAAAGTTTTATCAGTGCTGAAGGAATCTACAATTACAATTTCGTCCACAAACCAAAGACTTTTTATATAACTGTCAATGTTATGGGCTTCGTTAAGCGTTATAGCGAGGGCAGAGATTTTTACAGGGTTTTCCAAAAACAGCTTGTAGTTTGCGTAAAAGTAATAATTTTACAGGTATAAATTTTAAAACAGTTATGGCAAAGCTCCCAATTTTAATGTATCACCACGTTACTGTGGAAGCAGGGAAAGGATTGACCATTTCCGCAAATAATCTTGAGCGGCAGTTTAAACATTTGGCTGAAAATGATTATAAGACGTTTCATTTAAAGGAATTGCTTAAAATGAAACAATTGCCAAATGGTAAAAATATTGTAATTACGTTTGATGATGGTTACGTGAGCCAAATGGAACTTGCACTTCCATTATTGAAAAAGTATAAACTGAAAGCCATTTTTTTTGTTCCGCTTGATTATCTTGGAAATACAGATGACTGGAACACTTCTTCTCTGAAAATAATGACTTCTGAGCAATTAAAAATGCTCGACCCTAAGGTTGTGGAGCTCGGCTTTCATTCGTTTTATCATAAAAAATATACAGCGCTTTCCAATGCCGAAATTGAAGCGGATATGCGCCGATGTCTGGAATTTGTTTCTGAGAATCATTTAGACTTTTCTCCAGTTTTAGCTTATCCATACGGCAAATTTCCTAAGGAGAAAACTTGTAATAAAATTTTCAATAAAATACTTTCTCAAAACGGTATTCAATACGGTCTGCGGATTGGCAACCGGATAAATAGTTTTCCGTTTAAAAAACCTTTTGAAATTGAACGAATAGACGTTAAAGGAGAATTTTCATTGCTGAAGTTTCGACAGAAAATTAGGTTTGGGAAGTTGTTTTAATTATTTGAAATATGATATACTTGGAATTTACTTCATGCCTTTCTGCAGCAACATTAACTTCACGTAGCGTTCAAAAACACCATAGGCATTTATTGTTGCAATGGTAAGTCCAGGAACACCATCTTTATAGCTTCCACGGATGAAATATGATTTAATAAAACGGAATGTAGGTTTAAAAAAAAGATGCGCCCAAGTTACTTTTTTTCCTTTTGCGTAAAGTTGCTGTGCCTGAAACCAAGCATATGATTCTTTTTTTGAGATGTAATTTTGCAAACCTTTATAAGTATAATGCGCTACCATAGACTTCATTTTGCCAATAGAGCCGGTACAGATTAATTTTTCGTGCACAAGTCCAGTAAAATGAGCGCCATCACGTTTTACCAAGCGTAAAACATCATCGCTATGATGGTACAGAAAACGATCCATAAAATAATGGGGAAAATTAAGTTTATAGCCGCTATGCTTTGAATCTATAAGTGTTTCATTAATTTCGGCTCTTAATTTTTGGGGGATGCGTTCATCTGCATCTACGAATAAAACCCATTCACAATTTGCTTCCTTTAAAGCGAAGTTTTTTTGATTTGAAAAATTATCAAACTTACGTTGCAGGAATTTGGTTGCATATTTTTTTGCAATTTCTGGAGTCTTATCCGTGCTATAAGAATCAATTACAATAATTTCATCCGCAAAAGCAACGGATTTAAGAGCCTCCTCAAGAAATGCTTCTTCGTTAAAAGTTGGAATTATTACAGTAATGGTTGGCATACCTGCAAAATTAGCAAATAAGATTATCTTTGCATAAAATAAGTTTTATGAACAAGGTTTCCATTTCAGTTATAATAAGTACCTATAATTCGGAAGAATGGTTGCGAAAAGTACTGGAAGGCTATATGTACCAAAACTATAAAAACTATGAAGTGATTGTGGCCGATGATGGTTCTCGAGCAGAGACTAAAGAACTTATTGAATCATTTCAGAAAAAATACACTGTTCCACTCAGGCATATTTGGCATGAGGATAAAGGATATAGACGCCAACGTATTCTGAATGAAGCTATTATAAAATCTAATTTTGAATATATTTTATTCACAGACGGCGATTGCATACCCAGAAAAGACTTTGTTTCGGTCCATGCAAGATTTGCTGAAAAGGGATATTTTCTTTCTGGAGGTTATTGTAAGTTACCAATGAAAACTAGCAAGGTCATTTCTAAAAATGATATTGAAACTGGAGATTGTTTTAATGTAAAATGGTTGAAACAGCATGATAGATTAAAGGGTACACAAAGCTTGAAATTGAAATCAAACCCAAGGGTAGCTACAATTCTGGATTTGATAACCCCAACAAATGCCAGTTTTAATAATTGTAATTCTTCTGCTTGGAAAGAAGATTTACTGGCCATAAACGGTTATGATGAACGTATGCAATATGGGGGTCCAGACAGAGAGTTGGGTGAAAGACTTGAAAATTACGGATTAAAAGCAAAGCAAATTAGACACAAAGCAATTTGCCTTCATTTAGACCATGCTCGAGGATATAAAACAAAAGAGTCCTTAGAACGCAATCTTGCCATACGAAAGGATACAAAAAAGAGCGAACGCTACTGGACTGAACATGGAATTCAAAAAAGTAACTAAATGTCTTCCATTTCTATAATTGTAAGTACATATAATCAGCCCCAATGGCTTCAAAAAACTTTGTGGGGTTATGAGAAGCAAACCGAAAAAAATTTTGAAATTGTTATAGCAGACGATGGCTCTAACAATGAAACGTTTCAATTACTTCAAAAGATGAAGAAAGAGGTTTTCTATCCCATTGTCCACGTATGGCAAGAAGACCATGGTTTTCATAAATCGCAAATACTTAATGAAGCTATCGTAAAATGCAATTCCCCTTACATTATTATGAGCGATGGAGATTGCATTCCACGCAAGGATTTTGTGGAACAACACATAAAACATAGAAAGGAAGGCTATTTTTTATCAGGCGGTTATTTTATGTTGCCGATGAATATTTCAGAAAAAATTACCAAAGAGGATATTTATTCTGAAAGATGTTTTAATGTTTCTTGGTTGAAAGAAAACGGTTTAAAACCTTCTTTTAAAAATAGCAAATTAGATTCTGGCCCTATAAAGGCCTCTTTTTTAAATGCTGTTACTCCCACGAATGCTAGTTGGAACGGCCACAATGCTTCTGGATGGAAGGAAGACATACTTGCTATAAACGGTTTTGACGAACGGATGCAGTACGGAGGCCAGGACAGGGAGATGGGGGAGAGATTGATAAATCTGGGTATAAAAAGTAAGCAGATTCGGTATAGTGCTGTGGTAATCCATTTGGACCATCCGAGAGGGTATAAAAACAAAGATTCCATCAATAAAAATAGAGCTATTAGGAAGCAAACGCGCCATTTGAAAAAAAAATGGACGGATTTTGGGATTGTAAAAAACAAAAATATTGACCCTCCTGTTTCAGTTATCGTAAGCACTTATAACCAACCGGAATGGCTTAAAAAAGCTTTGTGGGGTTTTGAGGCGCAATTGGAAAGGAACTTTGAAATAATTATTGCAGATGACGGATCTACTAAAGAAACTGCTCAATTAATCAAAGATTTTCAGAAAAATTCACCTCTAAAAATTATTCATGTTTGGCAGGAAGATCACGGGTTTCAGAAAACGAAAATCCTTAATAAAGCCATTAAGGCGGCCAGTGGAGAATATATGATTTTTACGGACGGCGATTGTATACCGCGGAATGATTTGGTTGCGGTTCATATGAAACAAAGTCGTCCGGGATGTTTCCTGTCAGCAGGTTATTTTAAATTGTCTTTAAAACTTTCAAAAAAAATCACGCAGGAAGATATAACCACTCAGCGCTGTTTTGATGCAAAATGGCTTATTGAAAATGGTTTAAAAAAGACCTTTAAGCTCAACAAACTAACTTCTTATGGTTTAAAAGAGGATATTTTGAATACGTTTACACCCACTTCCGCAACTTGGGACGGGAACAATGCTTCGGGCTGGCGTAAGGATATTTTGGCAGTAAATGGTTTTGATGAAAGTATGCAATATGGAGGCGAAGACCGTGAAATGGGGGAACGCCTAATGAATTACGGTATAAAACCACTTCAAATACGTTATAGCACAGTAACATTACATCTTGATCACGAGCGTGGATATGTAAAGAAAGAGATGTTCATAAAAAACAAAGCAATCCGAAAGCAGACTAAAAAGAATAAAAGGATTTGGACTGAATTCGGAATTGAGAAAAAAAGGATTCAATAAAAAAAACTTTTTTACCTTTTCACACTTTTTAAATGATATGCTAAAAAGGGTTTTAATTTTTCAAAAATTAATTCGGGTTTCAGTTCTTCATACATCATTGCAGGATTTTCTTCTATTTTTTTTCGTTCTTCACGTGTAAAATCTTTATAAAGTTCGGGTTTTTCTTCCAAAAGATGTATAGATTCATGCTGAATATGGTCTTCAAAACTACTCCAATCTTCTTTTTCAATGTAAGGGGAATATATAGTGAAAGTAGGCTTATGTAGTGCTTTAGCAATATGTACACTACCGCCTTCATTGGCTATTAATAAATCACATTGGTTCATCAATTTTATAAAACCCCGAATAGAATCTTCATAAATATCGAGATCTATTTGTTCTTTGTCTTTGCAAAGCTGGTATATTTTTAGGGCCTCTTCTTTTTGATGAGGGGCATAATTGAAAAGTATTTTTACATTATATTTTTCAGTAATAAAATCTATCAGCTCAGCAACAAAAGAGTAGGGCATTGATTTTTGTGGTGTACTGCCCAAGACACCAAACATAATGACTGGAAGTTTTTCTTTATAGGAAAGATGGTACCTATTTTCTTTTTCGGTTAAATAGATTAAAGGTTCGTCCGCAATATCGGTTAACGAAAAAACCGATTGTACCAAATTAATTCGGTTTTCAATAGCTTTTCCACAAAACATTGTATGGACGGGAATATAATTGATGGCGTGGGAATAAAATGGCAAACGTAACTTCTTTTTAATTCTTTTAAAGCCAATTCGGTATTCGGCGCCAGAAAATAGACAGATCAACCTGCTTTGTAGTTTAGAATATGGATCAAAAATGATATCATATCCCTCTTTTTTTATTCTGGAAATGGTTTGTAAAAGTTTAATATAACTTTTTAATTCTTTTTCCTTTACGGCAATAATTCGGTCAATGTTTGGATTGTTTTCAAGAACACCAGCGGTATATTCATAAACAAAGTAGGTCACTTCGCATTCGGGAAAAACATTTTTTATGTTATTGGCAATAACAGAGCTAATGAGCACGTCACCAATTCTTTTATTTTGTATTACGAGTATTTTCTTCATAAAGATTACCTTCGCAAAATACCTTTTTTGAATCTATCTTTTTTATTAATGCACGAAAATTTTGTTATTTATCCAAACTATTCCCATTTAGCTGCAAAGCTACAGGATGTGCTTCACAATTTTTCCAAAAAAGGAGAATATGTTGCCAAAGGGGAACGCAATGTGATTAAAAAAATACAGATTGATGGGACTGCGCTCAACATCAAAAAATTCAAAACGCCGAATGCCTTTCAGTCTTTGGTGTATCAATATATAAGAAAAAGCAAGGCGAAACGCTCTTTTGAATATGCCTCAAAATTGATTGACTTTGAAATAAAAACGCCTTTTCCCGTGGCGTATTTGGAAATTTTTTCAGGAGGTTTGAAAGAGAGTTTCTACGTTAGTGAACACGTTAATTATGATTTTGATTTTCGCGAATTGATACACAATCCAAAGTTTAAAAAGCGAAATGAAATTTTAAGACAATTCACGAAATTTACTTTTAAACTCCACGAGAATGGCGTGAACTTTTTGGACCATTCTCCCGGAAATACGTTGATTGTGGAGCAGGGGAACAATACGTATAATTTCTATTTGATTGATTTAAACCGCATGCGTTTTGAACAAATGGACTTTAATGTTCGGATGCGCAACTTCCGTAGATTGTGGCTTTCAAAAACGATGATTAAAATTATGGCGAAGGAATATGCCACGCTTTATGGAAAAAGTTTTGAGGAAACTTATGCCTTAATGTATAAGTACAGTAGGGAATTTCAGAAGAAGATTAATGGTAAGAAGTTGCGTAGGCGGAAATAATTTATTAAAATTAAACCGCTACTCCGTACTCTCGTAAAGCATCATTCAAAGAAGTTTTTAAATTGGTACTCTCTTTGCGCACCCCAATAATTAATGCACACGGTACTTGATAATCACCAGCAGGGAATTTTTTGGTATAACTTCCAGGAATAACCACAGAACGTTCAGGAACATATCCTTTTACTTCTATAGGTTTTTCTCCAGTAACATCAATAATCTTTGTGGAAGCGGTAAGCACTACATTCGCACCCAAAACGGCTTCTTTACCTACACGAACACCTTCAACAACAATGCAACGCGAACCTATAAAAGCACCATCTTCAATAATTACAGGCGCTGCCTGCAACGGTTCAAGAACGCCGCCAATGCCTACGCCACCGCTTAAATGCACATTTTTGCCGATCTGTGCGCAACTGCCCACAGTTGCCCATGTGTCTACCATTGTTCCTTCATCAACATAGGCGCCAATGTTTACGTAGCTTGGCATAAGGATTACGCCTCTGGAAATATAGGCACCGTGACGTGCAACTGCGTTGGGCACTACGCGGATTCCCTTGGCTTCATAGCCTGATTTTAGTGGAATTTTATCGTGATATTCAAAAATCCCAGCTTCAAGTGTCTTCATTTTCTGAATAGGGAAGTAGAGCACGATTGCTTTTTTTACCCATTCGTTTACTTGCCAGCCGTCAGCAGTGGGTTCAGCACATCGTAGTTTGCCTTCATCACAAAGGTTTACCACTTCTCGGATGGCTACGATGGTTTCGGTTTCAGGAAGCAGGGAACGGTCTTCCCAAGCTTTTTCTATGGTTTGTTGTAGTTCGTTCATGGCTATAGATTCTTTTTACAAATATAAAACCTCACATTCAATAAAAGGGACATTTTTAGTATACTATTTCCGAAACCCTTATTTTTGCA
>JAGQYZ010000248.1 GCA_020435865.1 Aequorivita sp.
TGCCCCGTTTCCTTGAACATTCGGTCCAATTCGGCCTGCATTCGTTCCCAAATAGCATATCCATAAGGTTTAATTACCATACAGCCTCGCACGCCTGAGTTTTCGGCTAGGTCAGCTTTGATAACCAGTTCGTTATACCATTTGGAGTAATCTTCTGCTCTCGTTGTTAAATTCTTTGCCATAGCCCTGTTTTTGGCACAAATGTTGTGTCTATGTTAAATGATTAGTTATTGTCCGCAAAACTACTTATTTTTATGAAGTTCAACAATTAAATTACTATAGATATGTTCACTCAAAATTTTAATATAAAACGTTTCATTCCTTTAGCATTAATAGGGATTCTCACCCTTATGCTCACGTCCTGCGGAACATATAACAATCGTTACAATCAAAATGATGGCATTTATGCTTCTGGCAATAATTCAACTACGGAAGAAGGAAACAACAATGAAGATAATGCTTATGAAAAAGCAAATTATTATAAGCAATATTTCCAATCAAAGTCCGATGCTTATTCAGACCTTCCTGATGAAGGAGCCATATTTACTGATATTGATGCCTATTCTACTACCGAAAGCTTAGATGAAGACGGAAACATAATCATTGAAGAAAATTATAGTGAAGATGGTTATGGCCCATGGGGAAGCAATGCCGATGATGTTACAATAAATATTTACAATTCTGTTGGTTATGGTTATGGTTTTTACCATAACCCTTATTGGTATGGAGGTTATTGGGGTTGGGGCTATCCTTATTATAACTACTACACGCCTTATTGGGGCATAAGCTATGGTTGGGGTTATCCTTATTACGGATATGGTTATGGCTACCCATATTACGGATATGGATATTACAACCCTTATTATTATAATTCCCATTACAATGGTATTTCATATAATCGAGGTAGACGAAACACAGATTATAATAGAACAGAATCTCGTGGAAGATCAAACGTTTCAACACGAAATTCATCTTATAGCCGTTCGGAAACAGCGCGTCGTATAAATAGAAACAACGTTCGTGCAAACACAACTCGTTCTGGTGTTATCCGAAGCAATAACACCACACGCAGTATTCGCTCAAATTCAAGTGAAACAATACGAAATACTCGCTCCAACACAACCAGAAGCGGAAGTTACTCACAGCCCACAAGAAGCAATACTACTAGAAGCACACCGAGCAGAAGTTATTCTACACCAACGCGAAGCAGTAGTTCCGGTTCTATAAGAAGCTCAGGAAGTAGTGGTCGCTCTAGTAGCGGAAGCACTAGAAGTAGTGGAAGTGGAAGAGGAGGCCGCGGCTAAAATTTATTTTCAAAACTTACATTTTTATAATTTAAATTTCATGATGCCCATTAACCATTTCTAACTAAACCGAAATGATTATTTTGGGCATTATCATTTCCTATTTTTCAAAAATATTTTATTCAAATGAAAAAAATACCATTCTTTTTAATAGTTGCCTTCTCTATGGCTATCTCTCAAGCACAAAACACGACAGACGGCCTGCGTTATAGTACCGAACAAAACATTGGAACCGCACGTTTTACAGCACTTGGTGGAGCTATGGGTGCTTTGGGCGGCGATTTTTCAGCAGTAAGTGTCAATCCTGCAGGAGGGGCAGTTTTCCTAAATTCAAGCCTGATGCTTTCAGCCTCTTTATTTGATATTGAAAACAAAGCAAATTATTTCAACAATAAAGAGAAAAGTATTTCAGATGACGTTACTCTAAGTCAATTAGGAGGCATTTTCGTTATTAATAATTCAAACGAAGAATCTACCTTCAAAAAATTCACAATTGGATTGAATTATAATACAACTAAAAGTTTTGACAATGAATTATATATTGCAGGAATAGGAAACAATTCCATCGGAAATTTCTTTTTAGAGCAAGCACAAGGAATTCCTTTGAACCTTTTGCAGTTGCAATCTGGTGAATCAATTTCAAGTCTATATCAATATTTAGGTGAAAATGAAGGCACCATAGCACAGAATGCATTTTTAGGCTATCAGGGTTTTCTTTTCGATCCAGTTGACCCAAACAACCCTTCAAACACAACATATATTTCAAATATTGCCGACGGAAGTTTTAATCACGAGTATACGTATCTTTCACAAGGATACAACAGTAAATTTTCAATTAATCTTGCTACACAGATTACCGATAAGTATTTCTTGGGAATTAATATAAATACACACACTTTAAATTTCGATCAAAGTTCATTTCTACTTGAAAACAATAGCAACCCTGGCTCCATGGTTAACAGGGTGGGGTTTGAAAACAATCTTTCTGTTACTGGAGCAGGTATTTCAGCTCAAATCGGAGCAATCGCCAAAATTGCAAATAATTTCCGCCTTGGTTTAAGTTTAGATTCTCCAACTTGGTATCAAATATCTGAAGAAACCACCCAATATCTTGAAAGCCGACGTGTTTTTGAAGGTCAAACAATAAATGAATTTGTGAACCCCAACATAATAAATGTTTACGAAGACTACACCCTTCGCACACCCGCAAAAGTTACCGCCAGTGCAGCTTATATTTTTGGACAAAGTGGATTAATTAGTTTTGACTATTCCTATAAAGATTATTCCTCTATCAAATTTAGTCAAGCAAATGATTCATATAGTGCATCATTTAATGATCTAAACAATGCTATTAACAACACTTTAAAAGGCACTTCAATATTTAAAGCAGGTGCAGAGTATAGAATTAATCAACTCAGCTTAA
>JAGQYZ010000249.1 GCA_020435865.1 Aequorivita sp.
AAAAAAGCGCGTGGTAGTATGACGCGTTTCGCCATTGATAAAAATGTAAAGAGCTTGGATGAATTGAAAGCGTTTGATTATGACGGCTATAGTTACAGTGAAAAATACACTGAAAAGGAGAACGAGCCTGTTTTTATTAGATAAGTTAAAAGCTATAAGGTTACAGTTTTTAAAAATCTAAAACCTGCAATCTAAAATTGTTAACCCTTTGTTCCACCACGTTCATCCATACCCACCATTTATTCCTGAAAACGCAACCAAACTAATAGTTGGCACGTTGTCACCACCGCGTTTCACAACGGGAGATTTAAAAGAGGGCGATGTGGATTTCTGCTACGGTAGTCGCGACGGACAGTTGTGGCCAATTTTAGATAAGATATTCAGTTTAAACTTAAAGTTTGAAACTACTGCCGAAGCCATACAACAACGTGAACATTTTCTTATGAAAAGAGGCATCGGCATATGCGATATGGTTGCTTCTGCAAAACGTGAAAAAGTGGATGCTTCGGATATTGGCATGTTGGATGTGGAACTGCGCGATTTGGTTGCCATACTTCAACAAAACTCGAAGATTGATACGCTACTTTTTACGGGTGGCAACAGCAAAAATGGCCCAGAATATTTCTTCCGAAGAAAATTGAAGGAGTACAATATTTCACTAAAATTGATTTCGAACAAAGTACCGCGAATCCATACATTACAACTTCCAGAAAATGGCAGGGTTATAAAAACCGTTTCTTTAATTGCGCCCTCTGGAGCAGCAAACAGAGCGGTGGGAAGTCTTTTAGACTACAAAAAAATGAAAGCCAAATTCCCTGAAAAAACCACTATCGATTTTCGGGTAGCGCAGTACCGTCCATTTTTCTAAATCTACGATTTAAAGTTGAAAATCTGTAAAGGCCCATTATTGCTTACAACCATAAACATTTCTTCTCCTTTTATATTAATAGCCTTCATATTTTTTGCGTCACTGGCAATAAAAGGTACATACTCTCTGGAATAGTTAAAACCACCTTTGCCGTCACCCAATAATACATAGCCATAATTGCTATCATAGCGAATGGTTTCTACCTCGGCGTCATAAATGGCACCAACGCCCATAACATCCATATTTCCATCGTTATTGAAATCTCTGACAATAAAGGAAAGGGTAGGGCCTAATTGAGCCTCGTTGGGCAATATTTTCACCTTGATTTTTCCACCGCCCATATTTTCCGCATACATACTTTCAAAATCATGGCAGGTTAGTTTAAAAGCTTCTTTAAGCTCTTCTTCCCCGTAAATACCATTCATATCCAATGTTGAAAATTCCTTATAGCTTTTTATTTTATCAAGCAGAAATGGATTCTGTTGGCTGCTGCATTCCTTTCCGCGCACTGGAACAAGTCTGCCGTCGTTTATTTTACTCATTGCCACATCAAAACTGCCGTTGTTATCAAAATCTTTGGCATAAATAAATAAAGGTTTTTCTGCGGAAGGGTGAAACTTATTATTGCCGCCTATGTTGCCAAAAAAGTAATCTTCATCACCGTCGCCATCAAAATCTGCGGCAGTTGTTGTGAACCACCAACCTTCAGTATTTTCAAGGCCGGTAGTGTTTTCGTTTTTAGTAAATTTTCCGTTATTGTTACTGAAAATGGTTGGTGCCATCCACTCGCCGGTTACTAATAGATCAAGGTCTTTATCGTTGTCATAATCAGTAAATACAGCTTCAGAAACCATCCCTATTTCTTTAAGCGAAGGATTTTCTTCTGTTGCATCTTTAAAGGTGCCGTTCTCGTTTTTAAGAAGATAGGAGCGAGGAGAAAGCGGATATTTTTTGGAAACTACATTTCCTCCTACAAATAAATCCATATCGCCATCACCATCATAATCTGCAGCAACAACACTTTTTCCGGAAACCAACATTTTTGGCAAAGCTTCTTTTTTATAGGTGAAATTTCCTTTGCCGTCATTTAGGAAAAGCCTGTCTTGTAAAAGAGGGTTGTTTTCACTTAGTTCATAGCCTGCACTTACCACATAAAGGTCTTGGTCTCCATCGCCATCGGCATCAAAAAAGAGGGAATTGGAATCTTCATATTTTGCGTTGTTTTTCCAAAGGGCTTCATTTGTTTTTGTGAAACTGCCATCAGCTTTTTGAATATAGAGAGCGGCTTCAGCCCCTGCTGCGTTTCCTACAAAAAAATCATCCAATCCATCGCCGTTAACGTCTGCTACGGTAAGACCGCTGCCTTTTGTGGATTGCTTTTGCGGTATAAGAAGTTGCAGTGAAAAATCGTCAAAATCATTTTCTTTCTGTACATAGTCAATTCCTAAACTTTTAGGATCCAAACTTACTTTTTTGGAAGTAGGGTTTTTATAGGCAATCGTTCCCGGAACAGCAGTGCTGTAATCAACAGTTAGCATTTTGTTGGTTTCAGGGGCGCTCAGTTTTGAAATTTTTCCATCGGGCCACTGCACCACCACTTCGTCTACTTTATCATTTTTGCCAAGTCCAAAATGAAGCACATCAGTTACCGAAGATTCAAAACCACGAGCTAAATACAACTGTTGAAGCTGAATGGTATCAGCCTTTTTCAAATAAACTTTCGCACCAATTCCCAATGAATTAGTACTTGGCCCTTTCAATTTTACTTGCAGGTAGTTGTTGTTTGCATTGTTTCTGTACAATCCCACTTCGTCATCAATATTATTTATTATCAAATCTAAATCTCCATCATTGTCAAGATCTGCATAAGCAGCACCATTAGAAAATGTTGGCTCTTCCATGCCCCATTCTTCTATCTTTTTTGAAAAAGTAAGGTCGCCATTGTTTTTATAGATGTAATTGTTCAGTTTTTGCGAAGGCAACATAGCTTGAACGTCTTCCAAAGTCATGGCTTCGTTTCTGGCTATTTTTTCTTTTGCTGCTGTTCTGAAATCTTGATTGGTGTAATCTTTTATAACGCCATTAGTGATAAAAATATCCTTCATCCCGTCGTTGTCAAAATCGGCGATGAGCGGTGCCCAGCTCCAGTCACTTTTTGCCACTCCGCTTAAAAGTCCAGTTTCATTGAATTTTCCATTGCCTTTGTTGTAATGGAGCATATTGGCCATATAGGGATGGTTGTATCCAATGGCCACCATTTTATTGAAATTTTCAGAATTCATGGATGCCATATTCTGTTTGCTGCGCTGATAATTTTCGGCAGTCATATCCACAGTTATAAGGTCCGGGAGAAGGTCATTGTTAAGGTCTGCATAATCAGAACCCATACTGTAAAATGAAATATGGTCAATGCGGCTGTTTATCTCATTTTTGAAAGTGCCGTCTTTTTGGTTGATGTATAATTGGTCTGGCTCCAGAAAATCGTTGGAAACATAGATGTCGTCCCAACCATCATTATTAAAATCTCCCACGGCTCCGGCCAAGCCCCAAGTTTTGTTGTATAGCCTTGCTTCGCCAGTAACTTTTGTGAAAGTAGTGCCGTCATTTCGGTACAATTGGTCACTAGTAATTTCTTCAATTTGGTTTTGTATTTCAGAACTTATAGTAGTATTGTTTTTAAAATCATAACGGTAATTTACGATGTATATATCTAAATCTCCATCTTTGTCATAATCCAGTTGATAGGCTTGCGTGGAATAACCAGGATCGTCTAACCCCCATTTTTTTGCTTCTTCTTTAAAAGTGCCGTCTTTTTGGTTTATGAAAAGCAGGTTTCTTCTTCCATTATCGTCTTTTACGGATCCTGCTTTGCAAACATAAATGTCTAACCAGCCATCGTTGTTTATATCCATCATACTGGCTCCTGTGGAAAAACCTTTATAGTCTTCCGCTTTTGAAGCGGTTGTAATATCTTCAAAAACGAGATTTCCTTTGTTTTTATACAACTTGTTTGGCCCCATGCTGGAAACAAAATAAACATCCTGTAAACCATCGTTATCAATGTCACCCACTGCAACACCACCGCCCACATAAATGTAAGTGTAATTTAAAAAATTGAAATCAAAATCTTCTTTTATAACGTTCGTGAAATTTAGATTAGAAGTTTCAGAATTTATCTTTGAATACAGTGTAGTCGCATTGTCAGTAAATTCTGTATCTTTTTCCTTCTTTGAAGGCTGTGAGCAGGAAATTATTAACGTTGATAAAAT
>JAGQYZ010000250.1 GCA_020435865.1 Aequorivita sp.
ATTGGCCCAACCATTGCTGAAAAGCGGTTATGGAAAACATTTACTTCAACTAGATTAATTTGGAACTACAAAAAACACCATTAAAAGATTGCTTTATACTGAAACCGAACGTTTTTAGGGACGAACGTGGGCTTTTTTATGAAACCTACAACCAAAAAGTTTTTGAAAAAACCACAGGTTTAACAGTTGATTTTGTGCAGGACAATCAATCGGTTTCTTCAAAAGGTGTGCTGCGCGGGCTACATTTTCAGAATGGCAATATGGCACAGGCTAAGTTGGTTCGCGTTGTGAAAGGAACGGTTTTGGACATTGTTGTAGATCTTCGGAAGGATTCCGAAACCTTCGGAAAATCTTTTTCAGTTATTCTTGATGATGTGGAACACCTACAATTATTTGTACCCCGCGGTTTTGCACACGGTTTTATTACACTTTCTGAGCAATCTATTTTTTCGTACAAGTGTGATAACTATTATGATAAAGCTTCTGAAAGCGGAATCATATATAACGACGCAACCTTAGCGCTGGATTGGCATCTTCCAGAGGAAGATTTTATTATTTCAGAAAAAGATTTGGAACTTCCCACTTTTGAGGAAGCGATTTCATGAAAAAAGTATTGGTTACAGGAGCAAACGGACAGTTGGGAAGATGCATAAAAGATGCAGCTGTTAGTTTTACCAACTTTGAATTTGTCTTCGTTTCAAAAGAAGAGCTTGATATTGAAAATGTGGAATTGGTGACAGATTTTTTCAAAAGAAATTCCTTTTCCCATTGCATAAACACAGCTGCATATACCAACGTTGAAAAAGCGGAAAGCGAACCAGAAAAAGCTTTCGCAATCAATGCTGAAGCTGTGAAAAACCTTGCGAATGTTTGTGAAGAGAATGATGTAGTTCTTTTGCATATTTCTACTGATTATGTTTTTGACGGTAAAAAGAAATCTCCCTATTTGGAAACCGATTCCACAAACCCAATAAATGTTTATGGGGCTTCAAAGTTGAAAGGGGAGCAATTTATACAAGAAATTTGTGATAAATTCTTCATCTTTCGCACCTCGTGGCTCTATTCACAATACGGGCATAATTTTTTGAAAACAATTTTAAAATATGCCAAGGAGCGAAAACCACTTACTATCACTATAGAGCAAACGGGAACACCAACAAATGCAAATGATTTGGCAAACGCACTATTGCAAGTAATTGCACAAGATTCAACAAATTACGGCGTTTACCACTACAGTAATGGGGGTGAGACCACTTGGTTTGGTTTTGCTGAGGAGATATTAAGGCAGACTAAAAAATTAAAAGATACAAATCTTGCAAAAACCAACCATTACCGTACTTTTGCCGCACGGCCTGAATATAGTGTTTTGGATAACGCAAAGGCTTTTAATAAACTAAACTTAAAGCAGATAGATTGGCAGGAAAGCTTGAAATCTGTATTGAATTTGACAGATATTAATTTATAAAGTATTTTCTTATGGCACAGCAAGATTCTGATGAATTGGATCTTTCCCAAATTTTGGAGAAAGCTAAACAAGGTTACCATGGTTTTTTAATATGGGTATATGGCATATTTTATTTTTTTGTGTCAAGATGGAAAACGCTCTTAGTATTGGTCATATTAGGAATTTTTGCAGGTTATTTTCTTCAGAGCGATGAATATCCAAAAGAAACCAAATTGCTTGTTCAAATTAATTTTGATGGGGTAAACTATGTTTATGATGCTGTTGAACAACTTGAAAATAAGATTCTTGAAAAGGATACTATTGCTTTAAAAGAGATTGGAATTTATAAGGACGATACGTTGGCAATTAAGGAAATCAAAATAGAACCAATTGTTGATGTTTTGGAAATTGTTAAAAGCGATAAAGGCGATGAAAGGAATGTGGAAGTGTTATTGGATCAGTCAAAAATAGAAGATGACCTTCTTACCTCTGACATATTTATTCCAAAATATAAGCTTCACAAGATAAACATCTACTTTGCTCCTAGTGCAAATCAAAATACTATTTCTACTTTTTTGGATTACCTGAACAACAATCCTATAATGAATCAAATTAAGGATGCAACAATAGAAAGTGTTAAAAAAGAAATAATTCAAAATGAACAAAGCATTAGTTATATTGATTCAATTGTAAAAACTTATGCTGCAAGACCCCAAGATAATGCTGGATCAAGCCAGATTTATTTTAATAATATGGATATGAATAATGGTAATGTTCACTTGTTATTTGAGGAAAAAAATCTAATAATTGAGCAAAACGAAAAATTGAGAATTGAAATTTTAAAATATAACAATATTGTCCAACTTTTGAACAAGCCGATGCTTCAGGTTAAAAAGGGATTTTTTGATATTAAAATAATTGCTCTTCCTGTAATTTTTGTGTTGTTATTCATCTTGTTCTCAATAGTTAGATATTTTTATTTAAAGGCAAAGAGATTAAGCCTATTGAAAAAATAGCTCTTGAGTATGGGATAATATACGATCAGTGGTTCAGGATTATTGAACAATTACGAATTGTTAAAGAACATACTATTTATAGGAATGAACAAGCTGAGTCTTTCTAAATTAATAAAGAATATATCTTCTGAAAAGTTTTTGATTTTTACCGATCAATCACTTTTTGCACTGTTTAATTTTGGTTCTATTTTTGTTCTTTCCAAGTTGGCATCTATTTCAGTATTTAGTTCTTTTGTACTTTTTCAGAGCAATATTTTCTTCTTATATATTTTTTGCACTTTTTTCCTTTCTTCACCTATTTTAGTGCTCTTTCCAAAAAAATGGAGAAATAAAAAAACTTATTTAAAAGTTCTTTTTT
>JAGQYZ010000251.1 GCA_020435865.1 Aequorivita sp.
TAAACTCCCGATGCGCCTTGAATCTCAAATTGGTAGCTTTTAGTGCTTATTTTATTTTTATAATAAACTGTTTTACCGTTTGCATTAAATACTCTTAGATTTATTTTATTTAAATTTCCAAAATCTATATTAACTAAACCATTAGTTGGGTTTGGGGAAATAGATACCTCGTTTGCAATTAAGTTATATTGAATTTCTAAGGGATTTTGATTTGTTTTTAAAACAAAAATATCATCTAGTCCTGCAGAGGTAGCTGTATTTGTGCCAACTGAAGGATCAAAGTCAATATTTCCATAAAAACCCCCTGTTGTATAAACATTATCCATATTATCAACCCCAATAGAAGTACTGAAATCAATATTGGAACCTCCTATATTAACTGCCCAATTAAAATTACCGGAAGTATCAAGTTTCAATATAAAAATATCTTTTTCGTCAATAGAAGTTAAATTATAGACATCAGTCCCTGGATCAAAATCAATTATTCCGGAAAAATATCCCGTGGCATAAATATTCCCAAAATCATTTGTTATTATTGAAGAACCAAAATCATAATCACTACTTCCAAAACTATGTGCCCATACAAACTCACCATTTGAATCCAATTTTAAAATAAAAATATCTATTTCCCCTTCGGAAATTAAATTATATATACCTGTTCCAGGATTAAAATCGACAGCTCCAGTAAAATATCCAATAGTATAACTATTTCCATCGGAATCTGTTGTTAATCCATATGCTTCATCATTTTGAAAGCCTCCTATACTTTTTGCCCAAATAAAGTTACCATCACTATCTAATTTTAAAACAAAAGAGTCTTCTATTCCTACAGAAGTTAAATTATATACCCCTGTCCCTGGGTCAAAGTCTGGAGCGCCTCTAAAGTAACCAGTGACATATACATCTCCAAAATTGTCAATAGCCATATGAGTACTGACATCCCAAGAAATACTCCCTATTTTTTTTGCCCAAATAAAATTACCATTTCTATCTAATTTTGAAATATAAATATCTGATTCCCCTTCGGATGTTAAATTATAAACATCAACGGATGGATTAAAGTCTACGGTTTCCCAAAACCTTCCTGTGCTATATATGTTACTATCAATATCAGTAATTATAGAATCCCCTATAGCCCAACGACTTCCCCCCATTTGTTTGGCCCAAATAAAATTGCCACCAGTATCCAGTTTTGCAATAAAACTATCCATCATTCCAATTGAAGTTAGATTAAATTCATTAACTCCTGGGTCAAAGTCTGAGGTTCCTTTAAAGCTTCCTGTTATTAAAATATCTCCAAAACTATCAAATGCTATGGACGAAGCTTTATCTTCATTAACCCCCCCTATTCTTTTTGCCCAAACAAAATCTCCATTTAAATCTAGCTTTAAAATAAATATTTCAAAATCACCCTGAGAAATCAAATTATGTACCCCCGGGCCGGGATCAAAATCAACTGTTCCAGTAAATTCTCCTGTTACATATGTATTCCCATTTTCATCTAATACTAAAGATTTTCCCAAATCTGCAGATCCAGCTCCCATACTAACAGCCCATTCTGTACTTTGAGCTAACATATTAACTCCAGTAATTAATAAAGCATAAAAAATAAATTTATAATTCTTCATTTTGGTTTTGTTAAATTAACACTTTCATAATAATCATTTCTCAAAATTAGAGAAATAAATAATGTAATTATAATCACCCAAACCACCCATCCCGATCCAAACTTCTATATTGAATGGCTTCGGAAATGTGGTTGCCGTTTATTTCTTCTGAAGCTTCTAAATCGGCAATAGTTCTTGCGACTTTTAAAATTCTATCATACGCACGGGCAGAAAGATTCAAGCGCTCCATTGCTGTTTTTAAAAGTTGCAACGATGCTTCATCCAACTTGCAGAACTGACGTATTTGCTTCACACCCATTTGTGCATTGTAATGCACCTTTTCAAATTCTGAAAAACGTTGGGCTTGAATTTTTCGGGCATTAGTAACCCGTTCGCGAATCACAATACTCGATTCGCCACGACGTTCGTCACTCAGTTTTTCAAACGGAACAGGCGTCACTTCAATATGAATATCAATCCGGTCCAACAACGGTCCAGAAATCTTGCTCAAATAACGTTGCATTTCCGCGGGAGAAGACATTACGGGTACATCGGGATCGTTAAAATAGCCCCCGGGACTTGGGTTCATACTTGCCACGAGCATAAAACTGGAAGGATAGGTTACTGTGAATTTTGCCCTTGAAATAGTTACATCTCGATCTTCAAGCGGTTGGCGCATTACTTCCAAAACACCACGTTTAAATTCAGGTAATTCGTCTAAAAACAAAACGCCATTGTGTGCCAAACTAATCTCACCCGGTTGCGGATATTGTCCGCCGCCGACCAAAGCGACGTCGCTTATAGTGTGATGAGGGCTTCGGAAAGGTCTGGAAGTCATAATCCCACCCTTTTCCATAGTACGTCCGGCAACACTATGGATTTTTGTAGTTTCCAGGCTTTCCTGTAATGTCATTGGAGGTAGAATACTGGGCAAACGCTTGGCAAGCATCGTTTTTCCCGAACCTGGCGGACCGATTAAAATTATATTATGACCGCCAGCTGCTGCAATTTCCATACAACGTTTTATTGATTCTTGACCTTTTACATCTGCAAAATCATACTCAGGATGTTCCAGATTTTCATAGAACTCGGCTTCTATATCAACAATAGTTTCATCAAGCGGAATATTTTCATTAAAAAAATCGATTACTTCTTTTATATTCTCTATTCCATAAACTTCAATATCTCCAACAATAGCTGCTTCTTTTGCATTTTCCTTTGGAAGAATAAACCCTTTAAAGCCTTCTTCTTTGGCTTTTAAAGCAATAGGTAAAGCTCCTCGAATGGGTTGAAGATTTCCATCAAGGGAAAGTTCTCCCATAATAATGTAATCTTTCAAAGGATTCATTTCAGTAATCTGGCCTGTGGCAATAAGGATTCCCATAGCCAAAGTAAGGTCATACGCCGATCCTTCCTTCCGAAGATCTGCAGGAGACATATTAAGAATAAGTTTTTTTCCAGGAATTTTGTAACCGTTGTTTTGAAGTGCAGCGGCAATACGAAAATTGCTTTCTCGAATGGCATTATCGGGCAAACCTACCAGATGGTACCCTACCCCATTATCAACATTCACTTCAACTGTAATCGTTGTTGCTTCAACGCCAAAGACGGCGCTTCCATAAACTTTTGTGAGCATAATTCAGTTAGTATAAACGGGGAGTTTACACTTGAAAGATACTAAAAAAGTTGGAAGTTTCCGTTTGGTAATACGAAGTTTAATGATTGCTATTTGAAAATTTACTTAACAAATTTTTAGTAGAAGCATTTTCAATGACTGAGAAATTGCTATTTTCAATAGCTTGTAGCGTTTCTTTTGCAACCGTTTTTCCAAGTTCAACACCCCATTGGTCAAAACTGAAAATATTCCAAACAATTCCTTGAACGAAGAGTTTATGTTCATAAATTGCAAGTAGGCTTCCCAAGTTTTTTGGGGTTAATTTTTTTATCAAAATCGAATTGGTTGGCTTGTTTCCATCAAATATCTCAAAAGGATTTTCAGCATTTTTGGTATGAGTACCTTCCCACAAAACCTCGGTTTGTGCGAAAAAATTTGCCATCAGGATATTGTGGTTTTCTATGTTTCCATGCAACGATTCACTAAAACCTATAAAATCCGTTGGAATCAGTTTTGTGCCTTGATGTAATAATTGAAAAAAAGCATGTTGTGCGTTGGTTCCTACACTTCCCCAAACAATCGTTCCAGTTTGGTAATTAACGGTTTCACCGTTTCTATCTATACTTTTCCCGTTGCTTTCCATTACTGCCTGTTGCAGGTATGGAGCCAATTTATTTAGATATTGTGAATAGGCTACGACTGCCTCAGTTTCGGCTTTAAAAAAGTTGTTGTACCAAACAGAAAGTAATGCAAGTAAAACAGGAAGATTGTTGCTGAAATCTTCTTTTTTGAAGTGATTGTCCATTTCAAAAGCGCCTTTCAGCATGGCTTCAAAATTACTGAAGCCTATCGCGCAACAAATGGAAAGACCCACAGAACCCCAAAGGGAAAACCTTCCGCCAACCCAATCTTGCATCGGGAAAATGTTATCTTCGGAAATGCCAAATTCTTTTGCGCCTTCTTCATTTACAGAAACAGCTACAAAATGTTTTTGAATATCTTTTTTAGTGCCACTTGTTAAAAACCAATCTTTCACTAGAGAAACATTTGCAATAGTTTCCTGCGTTGTGAAGCTTTTTGAAACAACTATGAAAAGTGTTGTTTCAGGGTTCAATTTGTTTAATGTTTCAGCAACGGCATCGCCATCAATATTTGCAATGAAATGAATTTTTAAATGATTTTTGTAAAACTGAAGTGCTTCCGTAACCATTTCTGGTCCCAAATGACTTCCGCCAATACCAATGTTTACAACGTCTGTAATCGCTTTTCCTGTAAAACCTTTGTGGGAACCGTTTATTATTTCTTCGGAAAAATGCTTCATTTTTTGAAGCGTAGCCTTTACTTCCGGCTTCCAGTTTTCAAAATCACGTAAAGCAGTATGAAGCACTTCGCGATTTTCAGTCTCATTTATTTTTTCTCCAGAAAATTGCTGACTTATGGCTTCTTTAAGTTTTACCTCTTCTGCAAGTTCTAGTAAAAAAGAAAGCGTTTTATCGGTGATTCTGTTTTTTGAATAATCTAAATAAAAATCCTGCCATTCAATTTTAAATCGGTCAGCACGATCGGAATCTTTTAAAAAAACATCCTGCATTTGTTGCACTTTAATTTCTTGAAAATGTTTTTCAAGTTTTTTCCAAGCTGCTGTTTTTGTAGGATTTATTTTTGGTAAAGACATTTTATTTTTGATTGCTAATTGTCGGTTTATGAATTGAGAATTTTATTTCTGTAATAATCAATCAATCCATCTATGGGACGTTGAACGATATTACCAACTTCAAGATTGTGTGCTACAAAACATTCTTTTATAATTTCTTTAGAAAAATGTGCGATAGAGCCAATAAAATGAACGGGAACTTCGTGCGCTTTTTCATAACAAAGAATGCGACATTCAATAAAATTTGAAATGCCTTCCTTAATCAGCGCGTAAAAGTATGGGTTTATTTCTTTCTGTGTAAATATGAATTGTGCAAATGATGCCAAATATGTGTTTGGATTTGGTTTTTTGTATAAATTCATTTTTATATCGTCTGCCTCCAAATTGAATTTTTTTTCAAATTCCCGAGCAATTTCTGAAGGCATTCGGTGGTAATAATAATCGCGAATCAATCTTTTTCCAAAATAATTTCCGCTGGCTTCGTCCATTAAAATAAAACCCAAAGCTGGGATTGGTGCATGAATTTTGGTGCCGTCAAAATAACAACTATTACTCCCCGTCCCCAAAATGCAAACAATTCCCGGTTCGGTAGTCGCAGCAAAAACAGCAGCAGACATATCTTCGGAAACGTTAACTTTTGCATTTGTAAATAACGATTCCAAAACCTCTTTTAAAATACTCCGCGGTGTTGAAGTACCACAACCCGCACCATAAAAATCTAAAGTTTCAACACTATTGAAAACTTTTTTTAAAGTTTCGTTTGAAGCAATTCGAAGCAATAATTCTTCTTTGGGAACAACAGTTGGATTCAACCCAGATGTAGCAGTTTTAAAGACAAGTTCGCCAGTATTATCCAGCAATACCCAATCACATTTTGTAGAGCCGCCATCAGTTATTAGAGTCATAGTTTATATACTTACAATGTAAGCGTCCAAATTCATCAATTTTGCGGAATAGCCATATTCATTATCATACCAAGCCACTAACTTAAAGAAATTATCATAAAACACAATGATACCTCAACAGGAAAACATATTATATTGAAATGATATCCGCAACACGAATTAATTCTTCGTCAATTGCATTACTGCCCTTTATTGCTTCTGAAAAAGGAACTGAGGTTACTTTGTTGTGCACAATACCAATCATAACATTTGTTTCGCCTCGAAGTAGTGCATCAATTGCGCCAACTCCCAAACGACTTGCAAGCACGCGATCGAAACAACTAGGGGAACCACCTCGCTGGATATGGCCTAGTACTGTAACCCTTACTTCGTATTCTTTTAAATTCTCTTCAATATACTTTGCTAGACCAAAAATGTTTTTCCCTATTTGGTCACCTTCAGAAACAACAACGATGCTTGATGATTTACCAGATTTTTTACTACGGCTTAGAGATTCAATTAAACGTTCGCGCCCCATATTCTGTTCTGGAATCAAGATTTCCTCTGCTCCCGCTCCTATACCAGCGTTTAGGGCAATATCGCCTGCATCGCGGCCCATTACTTCGACCAAAAAAAGACGGTTGTGTGAATTTGCTGTATCACGAATTTTATCAATGGCTTCAACAACGGTATTTAAAGCCGTATCGTAACCAATTGTATAATCGGTGCCGTTTATATCATTGTCTATTGTTCCAGGAAGGCCAACGATTGGAAAGTTAAATTCTTTTATAAAAATGGAAACGCCAGCAAAAGTTCCATCACCCCCAATAACAACCATGGCATCTATACTTTCATTTTTAAGATTTTCGAAAGCTTTTTTTCTGCCTTTAGCGGTCATAAATTTTTTTGAACGTGCCGTTTTTAAAAATGTACCACCACGATTAATTATATTTTTTACCGAACGAGCATTTAGTTTTTCAAAATCACCTTCTATCAATCCTTCAAACCCTCGATAAATTCCAATACATTCTATATTATTATAAACACATGATCTAACTACTGCGCGTATTCCAGCATTCATCCCAGGAGCATCACCTCCACTTGTCAAAATTCCTATTTTATTGATTTTCAACATAATAAAAAATATTTATGTTATTTGCCGTTTAAATTCGCTTTTAATCTATAGTAAAAATACGTGTATATACGTATAGTTTAAGCTCATTTCCTGACTTATATTTGAAGTATAGAATTAGTGGATAATGCGCAATAAAATATTTTTTGTGGGGATAGAAAATATTCTTAAAGCGCTTTAAAGTTTACTAAGTTAGGTTTGTTAAAGGATCTCGGCCAACGGTCGGGATTCTTTTTTTATATACATTCAATTCCAGAAA
>JAGQYZ010000252.1 GCA_020435865.1 Aequorivita sp.
GTGTTGCCAGTTACACCATGGGCCAATTCCATAATGAGGTGGCAAATTTAATACAAACTTTGGCTTGTACAAACATTTTATGGCAAAAAAATATAGTTTCTACCGTGCAAACCTTTTTATAGTTAAAAATATCATATCATATTGCACGTTACCTCATTTAGATACTTGGGGCTATGTATATTATTAGTAAATTCGTCCCATAAAAATTTTATGCACTTATGGGTTCTTTCAACTTTACAAAATGGAACAAGATCATCGGCTGGCTTGTCTTTGCAATTGCGCTTATCACATATTGGCTCACAGTAGAACCTACTGTTAGTTTTTGGGATTGTGGAGAATATATTACCACTGCCAGCAATCTTGAAGTTGGCCACCCTCCAGGAGCACCGCTTTTCCAACTTTTGGGAGCATTTTTCTCCATTTTTGCGCCAGACGCATCACATATTGCGCTAACGATTAACCTAATGTCTGTTTTTGCTAGTGCATTTACCATTCTGTTTATGTTTTGGTCACTCACCATTTTGCTAACCAATGTGGTTTCAAAGCATCAAGAAATTGAAAAAACTAGTGCTATTGCTATAATAGGAAGTGCCGCAGTGGGTTCATTAGCCTTTGCCTTCACTGATAGTTTTTGGTTTAACGCCGTTGAGGCAGAAGTATATGCAAGCGCCGCCTTTTTAATGGCAGTATTGTTCTATACTGCGTTACGATGGGAACGTGAAATGTTAGCACCCCGCGGCAATCGTTGGGTAATACTTATTGCATTTATTATTGGTCTTTCATTTGGGGTTCACTTTATGGCATTGCTTACTATTCCTGCTATTGGGTTTCTCTATTTCTTCAAACATTACAAAGCAGTCACTGTAAAAAACTTCATAATTGCCAATATAGTTACCGTTGCCATACTTCTTTTCATTTTCAAGCTTTTGTTGCCAATGACTATGAAATTTTTTAGTGCTTCGGAATTATTTTTTGTGAACAGCATTGGGCTTCCTTTTAATTCTGGGACCATTTTTGCAGCGCTTTTATTTATTGTCCTTTTTGTGTATGGTTTACGCTTCACAAGAAAAAAAGGATATACACAAGTGAATACACTATTGCTTTGTATTCTTTTCATTTTTATAGGCTTTTCAAGCTGGTTAATGCTTCCTATTCGCGCAAACGCTGGAACCGTTATAAATGAAAACAATCCAAACAACGCCCGCGAACTTTTGGCCTATTACAACCGTGAGCAATATCCGGAAACACACTTATTTTATGGGCCACTTTTCACTGAAAGCTATGTAGGTCTTGACGAAAATAATCCCTACAAAGATGACAAACCAAAATATGAAAAAGACGAAACCACAGGCAAATACGTAATTGTAAACAACTACAAAAATGCAAGCCAAAACACGGAAGATTCTCAAAAAGCATTTTTGCCAAGAATGTGGAGCACCGAGCATAGCTCCAATTATATGGAATTTACAGACGGACTGGATTTTTCTGTTAAAAGTGAATACTTAAGCGAACCAAGGCTTGTGGATGAAGTGAACAAATTTAAACAAGCTAATGCGCAAGGTTTGGTTGATAAAGAAGATTATGACAAGTTTCTAAAGAATTTTGGGCAATACCTCGACATAAAAAAGCCTTCCTTTTTTCAGAATATGAAATTTATGTTCGAGTTTCAGTTTGGATATATGTATTGGCGCTATTTTATGTGGAATTTTACAGGCAGACAGGACGATGTGCAGGGGCAATATACAGATTTGCACGGAAACTGGATCAGTGGCATTAAATTTATTGACGCTCTCAGATTGGGCAATCAGGACAATTTACCGAGCGATATGAAAAATAACAAAGCTCGGAACACTTACTTTTTCCTTCCTTTTATTTTAGGAATTATAGGCTTGGTTTTTCACTTTAAAAACGATCAAAAAAGTTTTTGGGTTTTGTTGGTATTATTCCTCTTCACGGGGCTTGCATTAAAAATATACCTCAACGAACGACCGTTTGAGCCTCGTGAACGCGACTATGCATTGGTTGGTAGTTTCTATGTTTTTGCAATGTGGATTGGCTATGGAGTATACGCACTTTTCGATTTAATGAAGAATTATTTGAAGCCAAAAGTTGCACTTCCCTTGGTGGTTATTGTTTCAGCCCTAGCGGCACCTGTTTTGCTGGCAACACAAAACTGGGACGATCACGACCGAAGTAGCCGTTACACAGCGCAATCTATGGGTAAAATGTATCTGGATTCCTGCGACAAAAATGCAATACTTTTCACCATAGGTGACAATGACACTTTTGCACTTTGGTATGCGCAAAATATTGAAGGTTACCGCCAAGATGTCCGTATTGTCAATACCAGTCTATTCCAAACAGATTGGTATATAGACGACATGAAGAAAAAAGCCTTCAGCAGTGATCCAATTCCTTCGCAATTAACGCATGATAAATACCGATGGGGTTCGCGTGATTTTTTAATATATCAAAAAACTACTAAAGACACCATCGATATTAAAACCTGGATGAATTTTGTGGCCAATGACAGCCCTGCAACCCAAATGGAACTTCCAAGCGGTCAAGAAGTACATACATTTCCCTCAAAAGTGATTCGTATTCCTGTTGACAAAGAAGCAGTTTTAAAAAGCGGAATCGTAGATCCAAAAGATGCTGATTTGATAGTTCCATATATTGATATAAACCTAAAAGGCGATATCATTTATAAAAACCGAATGATGATGTTGGATATTATAGCCAACAATAATTGGAAACGACCCATATATTTCAGCGGCGGAAGTTTTGGTGATGATGATTATCTATGGATGAAGGACTATCTTCAATTGGACGGAGTAGTTTATAAATTGGTTCCAATTAAAACCCCAATTAATAAGCGAAGCCCATTTGATATGGGCCGAATAGATGCAGACAAAATGTATGACATTGTTATGTCTTGGGATTGGGGCAACAGTGGCAGCCCAGATATTTATCACGACACAGAAACCCGAAGAAACGGAATTACATACCGAAGCAACCTTGCTCGCCTCGCTGAAACTTTAATTAACAATGATGAAAAAGATAAAGCCGAAAAAGTGCTTGATCTTGCAATGGAGAAAATGCCTGTGAAATATTTTGAATATTACAGTCTACTTGAACCTTATGTTATAGGTTATTATGAGCTTGACAAGCCTGAAAAAGCAAGGAAAGTTTATGAAGATGTCACCAAAATGTATCAAGAACATTTAACTTATTACAATAGCTTAAAATTTAACAAGCAACGCGCCATTGCATCAGATATTATAAGCGATATGGAACGTTACCGAAGCTTGGTACAACTCGTGGTAATGTATGATAACGAAACATTTGCAAGAGCAGAAGCAAATAAATTCAACGATTATTTAAAACTTTTCCGTCATTTCTATTCCCCAGATGAAGCGATGGACTTGGATAAAGAACTTAAAAAGGATTCAACCGTACAAATTCCTTTGGATTCAAACCTTATGGAAAAAATGGAAGCTGAGCCAACCAAAAAAATTGAAAAGGAAGCTCCTGTAAATTAAGCCAATTGAAATTCAATTTTGTAAAAATGCCCAGATTCATTCAGTGGTTATACCCTGAACGTATCTGGGCATTTTCAAATAAAAAAAAATCAGTCTATTTAACTTTTGACGATGGTCCTATTCCAGAAGTCACAACTTGGGTTTTGGACATTCTGAAAAAACACAATGCAAAAGCCACTTTTTTCTGCATAGGAGAAAATATTCAGAAACATTCTGAAATTTTTCAAAAAATAATTGCTGAAGGCCATGCTATAGGAAATCATACGTTCAACCATCTGAACGGCTGGAAAACCAAAACTTCAGAATATATTGAGAATGTGGAAAAGGCTGAACGGCAGAAGACGGAGAAATCAGAATTCAAAAATCAACAATCTCTTTTTCGCCCACCTTATGGCAAAATAACTTCCAAACAGGCTAAAATTCTACAGCAAAAAGGTTTCAAAATTGTAATGTGGGATATTATTAGCTTTGATTTTGACAATAGCATTTCTGAAGAAAAATGTCTCCAAAATGTTTTGAGAAACATCAAACCTGGAAGTATTGTCGTGTTTCATGATAGTTTAAAGGCAGAAAAAAACCTTCTGTTTGTGTTACCGAAGGTTTTGGAATATCTTAACAAGAATGAGCTATTACCTCAAAGACTTGATGTTATAATTTAAACTATTTTTAATTGAAAAAGCATTAAAATAAGTATTGTTCAAACAAAGCGATGAACTATATATGGCTTATCTATGGAGTATCTATGGCTTATCTATGGAGTATCTATGACTTATATACGGGTGAT
>JAGQYZ010000253.1:0-978 GCA_020435865.1 Aequorivita sp.
AACCGTGGCCGTGACAATCGCGATAGAGATAGAAAAAGAGATTAATTCTGAACTCAGAATTACGAATATAAAAAAGCCTTCATTTCTGAAGGCTTTTTTATTTGCTACGCAACCTTTTAAAAATATTCAGACTATAGAGTAACAACACAATAAAAATAGTATGAAAAATTTTTGGTTTTTAAATCTAATCATTCTTTTTGTAACTCTTAATTCCTGCGTAAACGAACCTCTAGGGAAAGCAGACCCATCGAAGGTCATTCAAGTAAATTCTGAACTTTATAATCTTATAGAAAAAGCGGCAGGAAACGATTTTGAAAACGAACTAACCTGTATCGATTTCAATTATGCTTTTACGCTTGTCATTTATGATGAGAATATGGATATTTTTGGATACCAAGTTATAAAAAGTGATATTGAGTTTAGCGAGTTTTTGGGAACACTGGAAGAAGGAAAATCCATAAGCCTAAGCTATCCCATAACCAGTGTTTTAGACAATGGCCAGCCTTATGTGATTAATAATAATGATGAACTAAAAGAAGCAATTGATAAATGTTTGGAGGCAGATACAATCACAACCTGCAACAACATACTTACTGAAACTACGTGTATTTGGAAAACAACCCATCTTGAAGGGCCAAATACGGAATATGAAGGGTCCTATTTTGAAGTTAGCAATTTCGGAAATGTAGGGTTTTATTTTCAAGAGGATGCTTTCGGTGGAACCTGGGTAACCTATTTTATAGAGGATGAACTACACCTAAATATTTTCTTAACAGGAAATGAAGAAGTAAGCGATGATTGGAATTTTGATTGGAAAGTTGTAAGTTTTGACCAATCACAAATGGAAATAACTAATGGAATCAATACCTATCGCTTAGTAAAAGATTGTTATGAGCCCTGCCGAAAATTTCTCTTTGAGGAGTGTGAAACCGAGCCTGGTTCCCAAAGGGCAATTTTTGATTTGGAAAGTTATTTTGA
>JAGQYZ010000253.1:1081-2628 GCA_020435865.1 Aequorivita sp.
AATTTAATGTATGAAAACAGCGTAAACCCACAAATAATTTATATTAGATTTGATGATATAACAACTGGGGAAATGGTTACTTATTTACCAATAATTTTAAAAGCCGTTCAATGTTCCTGAATCATTCGGAAAATATTTGAAAGAAACCGAACTTATAAAAGCCTGTATTAAAAATGACCGGACAGCACAGAGTGAGCTGTTCCGGCAATACAAAGACACCCTTTATTTTACCTCTTTGAAATATTGCAGAAACGAAGTCGATGCTGAAGACAACTTGCACGATGCCTTTATAACTATTTTCCAAAAAATAAAAACTTTCAAAAACAAAGGTTCTTTTGAAGGCTGGATGAAACGCATAACCATTTATAAGGCAATAGATAAATACAAAACAAATAAACCATTACACATTGAGCTAAAATATGATATTCTTGAGGAAAACATCATTGTTGAGGAAGAAAAAAATCTTTCATTAGATCAACTTCTAAAATTCATTCAAGAATTGCCAGATCAATACAGGCTTGTTTTTAACCTGTATCAACTTGATGGTTTTACACATAAAGAAATTGCTGTGCTTTTGAATATTTCCGAAGGCACCTCAAAATCAAATTACCACCGTGCAAAATTGATATTGCGCGATAAAATTGAAGCATTTAAAAAACCCCAACACCTTAAAACAAATTAAAATGGGACAAAAGAAAGACATAGGACAGCTTTTTGAAAGCAAGCTGAACGACGCAAAAAAGATTCCCAACAAAAGTCTTTGGGAAAAGATAAACGCTTCTTTGGATGAAGAGAAACGCAGAAAAAAAAGAATCTTTTTATATTGGGTACTAAGTGGAGGAGTTTCTGTTTTACTAGGTTTACTTCTGTTGTTTGGCAACGTAATGCTTTTCAATTCGAGTTCACCTTTAAATCAAAATAACCTCCCCGTAAAGGAACAGTCCAGCATTCCCTCAAAAAATGAAAATAATAAAACACCTATAGAGATTTCAAAAAAGAACCCGACAAGCCATGAAAATAAAGGGGAGGAAAAACTTTCAAGAATAATACCTCCCGAAGAAAATAGCAAATTAAGTGAGACTGAAAATTCGATAGATAAGAACACTTTTACACAACCAGCAACTTCTGAAAACAATTCAAAAAAAATTAAACCGGAACATAAAAGTACAGATGAAAATTTTACTGTGACCAAAAATTACTATTACTATAATAGCAAAGATGGAAAACAGATTGTAACAAATAATAAAGAAGAAATTGATAGTTTAATCTCAAAACAATACAAATCTTTGGATTCAACAGCTTCCAAAAAAGATAATAGTCCAGCAGATTAAGGCTCTGCTTTCTGTAGTGTGAATTAGCAACCACATAAAAAAAATTAAAACTTTTGTAACCTTTTCTGCGTTCGTTACGTATAACATAATACAAAAGTTTAAACCTTAATCTACAGGACAAACCTTAAATGAGACAACTTAAAATTACTAAGCAGGTAACCAACAGGGAAACCGCTTCATTAGACAAGTACCTTCAAGAAATTGGAAAAGTTGACT
>JAGQYZ010000254.1 GCA_020435865.1 Aequorivita sp.
TGCTTTTTGAGCGTTTCCTAAATCCGGACCGTGTGAGTATGCCCGATATCGATATCGATTTTGATGATGAGGGCCGAAGCAAGGTTATGGATTACGTAATTAACAAGTACGGTAGTAACCAAGTGGCACAGATTATTACGTATGGAACGATGGCTGCAAAATCTTCCATTCGCGATACGGCAAGGGTGTTGGATTTGCCTTTAAATGAAGCCGACAGGATTTCGAAATTGATTCCGAATATGACCAAACTGAACAAAATTTTCGGTTTGAGCGAGGCGGAATTGCGAAGCCGTTTCCGAAGCGATGAGCTTCCAAAGGTAAATGAACTTTTAAACCTTTCCGAAGGAAGTGATCTTGAAGCCCAAACCATAAATCAGGCAAAAATTCTCGAAGGCTCGGTCAGAAATACAGGAATCCACGCCTGCGGGGTAATTATTACCCCCAGCGATATTACCGACTTCGTTCCCGTGGCCACTGCAAAGGATTCAGATTTGTACGTCACTCAATTCGATAACTCTGTTGTGGAAAGTGCGGGACTTCTAAAAATGGATTTCCTCGGTCTGAAAACCTTGACGCTGATAAAGGACACGGTAAAACTCGTAAAGCACAAACATAACATTGACCTCGATCCGGATAACTTTCCGCTGGATGATGAAAAAACGTACGAGCTTTTCCAAAGAGGGGATACCGTAGGAATATTTCAATATGAATCTGCCGGAATGCAGAAATATATGAAGGAATTGAAGCCCACGGTCTTTGCAGATTTGATTGCAATGAACGCGCTGTATCGTCCCGGTCCGATGGAATATATTCCAAGTTTCGTAAGAAGAAAACACGGCGAGGAAGAGATTGAATACGATCTTCCCGCAATGGAAGAATATTTGAAAGAAACCTACGGAATTACGGTCTATCAAGAGCAGGTGATGCTTTTGTCGCAAAAGTTGGCAGGTTTTACCAAAGGTGAAGCCGACGTATTGCGAAAAGCCATGGGGAAAAAGCAGAAAGCGGTACTGGATAAAATGAAGCCGCAATTTGTTGCCCAAGCTGCCGAAAAAGGACACGACCCCGAAAAGCTCGAAAAAATTTGGAAGGATTGGGAAGCCTTTGCAAGTTACGCTTTCAACAAATCGCACTCCACCTGCTACGCTTGGATTGCTTATCAAACCGCTTATTTAAAAGCACATTATCCCGCAGAATATATGGCTGCGGTACTGAGCAATAACATGAGCGACATTAAGCAGGTTACCTTCTTTATGGACGAATGCAAGCGCATGGGCCTTACGGTTTTGGGTCCTGATGTAAACGAATCCTTCCATAAGTTTACGGTGAACGATCAAGGAGCCATCCGATTTGGAATGGGAGCCGTAAAGGGCGTTGGTAGTAGTGCCGTTGCAACGATTGTAGAACATAGAAAAGACGGAAAATATAAATCAGTTTTTGATTTGGCAAAGCGAATCGATTTGCGTTCTGCGAATAAAAAAGCATTTGAAAATTTAGCCTTGGCAGGCGGTTTCGACAGTTTTGACACGCATCGTGCACAATATCTGCACGACGATGGTGATGGTGTAATGTTTATTGAAAAAGTGCTTCGTTATGCCGCAAAATACCAAGAAACCCAGAACTCTTCACAGGTAAGTCTTTTTGGTGATGCCAGTGAAGTACAGATTCCCGAGCCCGAAGTTCCACCGTGCGAGGAATGGGGAACTATGAAAAAGTTGAAGCAGGAAAAGGAAGTAGTTGGTGTTTATATTTCTGGACATCCATTGGACGATTTTAGAATTGAAATGGACAGTTTTACCAATTGTAAGGTTTCGCATTTTAACCATTTAGAAGATTTCTTAAATAAAGAACTTTGTTTTGGTGGTGTGGTAAGCGATGTGCAGCACCGTGAATCAAAAGCCGGAAAGGGCTGGGCCATTTTCACAGTGGAAGATTATGAAGACAGTTATGACTTCAAAATTTTTGGAGAAGAGTATTTAAAATGGCGTCATTTCTTAGTTCCAAATAGTTTTATATATGGTCGTGTCTTTGTAAAAGAAGGTTGGACGAATCGTGATACTGGTAAAAAAGGAGAACCACGACTTCAATATAACAGCATCCAATTGCTTCATGATGTAATGGAAACACACGGAAAAAAACTGACAATCACACTTCCCTTGAGTGATTTGAAAGATGGAAGGATAGATTCACTTAAAGATTTAGTGAAAACCCACAAAGGAGAAAAACAGCTATTTTTTGTGGTATATGAAAAAGAGGAAAAAATCCATTTGACGATGCCCAGCAGAAAGCATAAAATCAATATTTCAAAGGAATTACTCGATGAATTGGAGAAAGAACAGCTACTTTATAAATTAAATTAACAATAGAAAATAACAATACTTTCATATCCTAAACATATATTAACCCCGTAAGTTTTCGCAAAAAAAAGGACTATTTTTGTGAAATCATTAAAAACAAAGATTATGGCATTAGAAATAACAGACGCAACATTTGAAGAAACCGTATTAAAAAGCGAAAAACCAGTATTGGTTGACTTTTGGGCGGCGTGGTGCGGACCTTGCCGAATGGTAGGACCCATCATTGAAGAAATAGGAAAAGAATACGACGGTAGAGCCGTAGTAGGAAAAGTAGATGTGGATGCAAACCAAGAGTTTGCTGCAAAATATGGAGTACGTAATATTCCTACTGTTTTGGTATTCCAAAACGGAGAGGTTGTAGGCCGACAAGTAGGCGTTGCTCCAAAGAATGTTTATGCAGAGGCGATTGATTCGCTTTTGTAAAATTTTAGAAATGAAAAATTAAAAACAAAAAGGCTTGGCGAATTGCTAAGCCTTTTGTTATTTTTATTCAAAATGTCCGGTCGAGCGCAGTCGAGACCTCTTTTGGATGTAACCAACTCCAAACCTATCGACTAAGCTCGCGGCAACAGACTTAAAACTATGGAAAAAACAAATAAAGTACAAGATAGAATAGATGGTAAATTACTGGAGGAACGTAAAGTATTTCTTTGGGGAATGGTGGATGACAAAAGTGCTCGCCACGTTGTTGATCGTTTAATGTATTTAGATGCATTGAGCCACGACGAAATTAAATTTTATATAAACAGTCCAGGCGGCTATGTAACTTCGGGATTTTCTATTTACGATACCATTCGTGAAATTAAAAGTCCAGTTTCGACAATTTGTACTGGTTTGGCTGCCTCCATGGGAAGTATTTTACTTTCCGCAGGCGAAAAAGGGAAACGTTTTATTCAGCCACATGCACGCGTAATGATTCACCAACCAAGTGGTGGTGCTCGCGGTGTTGCAAGTGATATTGAAATAACAGCACAAGAAATTTTGAAAACTAAAGAAATAAGCGCTAAAATTCTTGCCGATAATTGCGGTCAAAAATTTGAAAAAGTAATGAAAGATTTTA
>JAGQYZ010000255.1 GCA_020435865.1 Aequorivita sp.
TTGTCAGCAATAGGTTTTGGAAGTTTAAAGCTTTACGAAAGCCAAGTTCAGAAATTTAATTTAGCCGAAAGACAAAAGGCAAATTCATTGGTTGAAAACCAAATACAGGAAGCTACTTTTGTAATTGAAAACCCATTGCCAGTGCTTAGTTTACAACTTCCAAAACATACAGGAATGTACCACATTGTTGCTGGGGCATACCGTATGGAAGAAAACGCAGCTAAAAAAGTTGAACAATTACGTGAAAAGGGCTATTCTCCTTTAAAAATGGAGCCCACGAAATATGGTCTTTATCAAGTTTTATATGCCAGTTTTGAGGATCGCTCTGATGCTTTGAATAAACTGCGTGAAATCCAAAAAACAGACAATAAGGATGCTTGGATGTTGATTCAGGAGATTCAGTAAACACAAAACTATATAAATAGTTCTGATTTTTCTTTCGTCTTTTTTCTCTTTTCTTTGTTCTCAAGTTCGGTATCTTTGCAAAAATTTTTACCAATGCAACCAAAAACTCCTAAAGAATCATTGACTATTTATACTGACATGGTTCTTCCAAGCGAAACAAACCCAATTGGAAATATGTTTGGGGGCGAACTTCTGGCCCGTATGGATCGTGCTGCTAGTATTGCCGCTCGCCGCCACAGTAGAAGAATAGTTGTAACTGCTTCTGTAAACCACGTGGCTTTCAATAAAATGATTCCGTTGGGAAGTGTTGTAACGGTTGAAGCAAAAGTTTCAAGAGCGTTTAGCAGTTCTATGGAAGTTTTTATGGATGTTTTTATTGAAGATCGTGAAAGTGGCGAACGAAGCCTTTCCAACGAAGCCATTTATACTTTTGTTGCTGTTGACGAAATGGGTAATCCGGTGCGTGTTCCAGAGCTTTTTCCAGAAACCGATCTTGAAAAAAAGCGTTTCGATGCCGCACTTCGAAGAAAACAACTAAGCCTTGTTCTTGCTGGAAAAATGAAACCGAAAGACGCTACAGAACTAAAGGCATTGTTTCAATAATTTACAATATTCACTTTCTAAATTATTGATTTACTGTTTCTTCCTGTGGGGAGAAATATGTTAAATTTCCTGTTTTTTATTTTGAAATAACTTGTTTATAAATTCAAATAAATATATTTGAGAAAATATGACGGTTTTTACAACCGTTTTTTTTAACCATAACCTAATTAAAACAAGTCAATCATGACAAAAATTACTTTCTCAAAAACTAATAGCTTTCCCTTTATGATGCTGATGTTGGTTTTCTCACTAACATTTGCTCAAAACCCAAACGACATTGTTTTTCAAGGGGAAACCTATGAAATGCCTGAAAACATTGCAACTTTTCAATGGAACCAAATGCCCGAATCTGCTAGACTGGATAATGGTTATGTGGGCTGGGTTCAATTTTATGCAACTCCTTCTCAACAAGTTCAAGATTTGTTCAAACAAAATAATCTGCAATTATTGGAGTATATTCCACAAAGAACTTATCTTTTTTATTTTCCAGAAAATACTTCTGTAACTTTCCTAAAAAATAACGGTGTACGTACCATTGTTCCTGTTGATGGTAACGCAAAGCTTTCCGCAGCACTTAAAAGTGGCAACTATAATTATTGGGCATTGGATGGCGATAATATTTTGGTAACACTTCAGTATCATAAAAATGTGTCCGACGCTTATGCAATCAACCAATTGGAGCAACACCAAATTATAGTGAAACAAAACTATAAAGAACAGAAAATGCTGGATCTTTCCATACCAAACAATTGTCTGGAGGCACTTTCAAATCTTTCTTTTGTTCAATGGGTCGATCTTGTGGTAGCTCCTGCAGTGCCTGATGATACTAGGGGAAGAAGTCTTCATAGGGCAAATTCTTTAGACACTCAAACTGGCGCAGGCAGAAATTATACAGGAGAGGGTATTGGTGTTATGGTTCGTGATGACGGTCGCGTTGGTCCACATATTGATTTTCAAGGGAGACTAACCAATTTGACCAATATTCCCAACCAAACACATGGTGATGGAGTTGCAGGAATTATGGCTGGTGCAGGTAATCTTCTTTCTTCAAATAGGGGAATGGCAGCTGGATCAGATGTTTATGTAGTTAATTATGTAAGTAATTTTTTAGATAGTCCTACGGTAAATCTAATAAACGATGGAAGCGTTCAAATAACAAATTCATCCTATAGCAACGGTTGTAATGATGGCTATACAAGCATAACCCGAACTGTGGACCAACAAACACAGGATATACCAACATTGCTTCATGTTTTTTCAGCAGGAAATTCCAATGGGAACAATTGTGGTTATGGAGCTGGAAACCAATGGGGTAATATCACAGGAGGCCACAAACAAGGTAAGAATGTAATTGCTACAGCCAATGTTTATTTTGATGGCTCTTTAGTAACTTCTAGTAGCCGTGGGCCTGCCCATGATGGAAGAATAAAACCAGATATTGCGGCTAATGGGCAGAATCAAATTTCCACAAGCGAAAATAATACGTATCAAACATTTGGCGGAACTTCAGGAGCTGCTCCAGGAATTGCGGGTATTTCCGCACAACTTTACCAGGCCTATGGAGATTTGAATGGAGGCGATTTTCCTCCTTCGGCATTAATTAAGGCAACTTTATTAAATACTGCCAATGAAGCTGGAAATATTGGTCCTGATTATAAATTTGGTTGGGGAATTGTCAATGCACTTCAGGCTGTGAAGATTATTGAAGATGGCCATTACCTTTCTGATGAAGTTTCTCAAGGAATTACAAACACACATACCATAAACGTTCCAGCAGGAACAACCCAAGTGCGTTTTATGGTTTATTGGAGCGATGTTGCAGCAAGTGCCGGTGCAAATCCAGCATTGGTGAACGATTTGGATTTGCTTGTTACAGATCCTGCAAATAATGTTTTGGAACCATGGATTCTTAACCCAACGCCTGATCCAAATACACTTGATGATCCGGCTACAAATGGTCCAGATCATTTAAATAATATGGAGCAGGTATTGATTAATGATCCTGCGTCTGGTAATTATGATATTGATATTTCTGGTTTCAACGTACCGTTTGGGCCACAGGAATATTATATTGTTTACGAATTGATTTCAGACCATGTAGTTATGACATATCCCAACGGAGGCGAACATTTTCAACCAAATGTTGCTGAAACCCTTCATTGGGATGAGGTAAATACAACAGATGATTTTGTATTGGAATATTCTACAGATAATGGAAGCAGTTGGAATAACATAGCAACTGTACCAAATGATACCCATTTTTATACTTGGAACGTTGTGGATGAAGTGGGTGGAAATACCCTTGTTAGGGTTACCAGTGGCCCATTTCAAGATGTAAGTGATAATACCTTCAATATTGCGAGAACACCACTTACCATTAATGTTAGAGAAGTTTGCGAGAACACAGCTTATTTTGAATGGAGTGAAATTGCAGATGCTGAATCTTATGATTTTTATCTTTTGGGAGATAAATATATGGAAGTAGTTGCAACGTCAAATACAAACTCCATAACGATCCCTATCAATGACCCAAATGATGAAATGTGGTTTGCTGTAAGCCCTAGAAATGATACCGAAGGATGGGAAGCGGAAAGAAGCCGCGCTAAATTTTATGGTGGCGGAATATTGGATTGTACCGTTGGCATCTCAGAAAACACATTTGATAATGCATTGGCATTATATCCAAACCCAGCTACCAACGAGGTTTATATTAGTCTTTCAGACAAAACCTTCAGTAATTTTGACATCACTATCGCAAATAGTCTGGGTCAAATTTTGGAGCGTAAAACAGATGTGGATAATACTTCAAGAGCTGCAATAAATGTTTCAAACTATTCTTCTGGAATCTATTTTGTAACAGTTAATGCCGGAGAAAATGTATCTACAAAAAAATTGGTGGTTCAATAAAAGTTTTAATATATAATACAAAAAAAGGGAACCAATTTGGTTCCCTTTTTTTACATTCTATAAATCCAATCTGCCGGATTTATTTTAGTCTTGTTTTGATAAATGTAGAATTTCAAAACGGTCTTGCCTTCTGTAGGGCTTTTTGCAACGGTTCCTATTTTTTGTTTGGTGTTTACTTTATCGCCTTTTTTCACAGAAACTGTGGCCAAATTGCTATAAACAGATAAATAATCTCCGTGTTGAATAATGACTACTTTGTTGGCTCCTTTTATAATTTGAATGGACAGTACCTGTCCCTCAAAAATGGAGCGTACATCGGCGTTATCTTCTGTAGCTATTTCTACCCCGCTGCTATTGGTAGTAACGTTTGGAAATTGTGGATGTTGGTGTGTTCCGAAGCTTTTCACAACCATTCCTTTTTCCACAGGCCACGGAAGTTTGCCTTTATTGTTTGTAAAGCTGGCGGCGAGTGCTTTATCTTCGGCAGTTAAAGCAAACTCATCTGTTTTAGCCGGTTTAGTAATAACGTTCTTTGTGGAAGGCGTTGTTGAGGTACTATTTGCCTTAGCTTCTTCTTCTGCTTTTGCTTTGGCTATTCTGTTGGCTTCTTCAATTGCGGCTTTAATCAATGCATCAATTTGGCGGTCTATCTCATCAGCCTCTTTTTGTTTCGTTTTTATTTGTGATGTAAACTTGCTTTCGTTCTTCTTTAAAGTAGCTACTAATGCTTGTTGATCTTTGCGTTCCTCGGTAAGTTTACTTTTTGCAAGCTCATTTTCAGTAATCAGTTTTTGCTTTATTTTTTTCTGACTTATTAAATCTGAATTTAGCTTTTGAAGTTCTTCCGTTTTCGCTTTAATATCCTCGCCTTGCTTTTTTCTATATTTGGCATACTGTTTCATATATTGAACACGTTTGTATGCCTGTAAAAAATCTTCCGAAGAAAGCAAAAACATAATCCGGCTCTGTTGGTTTTTACTCTTGTAAGATTTTTGGATCATTTCAGCATAATCCGCTTTCATTACTTTTAGCTCTTCGCGCAAGGAACTTATTTTGTTTATATTTTCGTTTATATTTCGGGTAAGTAAATTTGCTTGCTGATTGGTAACACGAATTAAATTTTCAGAAGCTGAAATGCGCTGGTTTAAGTCCTGAACTTGCGTAAGCACAGATTTTTCCTCCTTTTTTGTTTTGAAAAGAAGTGAATTTATCTGTGTTATTTCTTCAAGAATGGCTTGCCGTTTTTCTTCCAATTCCTTTTGTTTATCTACTTGCGCAGAAACAGTTGAAACCGTAATTAAACAGACAAATAAAAAAAGATATATGCGAAAATGCTTCATTTAATTAAGTTGAATTTCTTCATAACCTTGTGGAATATCAAAAGGAAAACTCACATCCACATTCACATCAATTTTTTTATAATTCATTTCAATCTTCGTTTTTGAACCTTTTTCCGAAGTGTCTATCAAAATTGTTGTCGGATAATATTGACCTTCAATTTTTTGATAATCGCCATAACGAATACTCAATAAACGGTCGTCTTTAGGTTGTGATAAAGTTTCTGAAGCAACTTTGAAATTTTCTGGATTCAAAAACAGCGAATGTATGAAATTTTGAGGTTGCTGCTTAGGCTGAATTTTGAATTTATTCAGAAAAACCTCCGATTTGTATTCTGTAGGATTTAAGGTAAAAATAGATTGCCCAAGAAGCATATTCTGTGCTTGTTGAAAATTAATTGGCGTGCCTATCCATTCACCCAAAAGTGCAAAATCGCCTTCAAAATAAGTATTTCCAATGGTTTCATAATAACTTACGCTCGTTGGTGTAATCAAAACTTTAGCTATGGTAATTCCCAAAACAGAAGCTTTTATCCAAATGTTTTTATCTTTTTCCATCCGAAGACTTACCGTGATGCTCTGTAATTTTTCATCGGTTTCGTAAACCAGTTGCACACGGCCTGCCAATGTTTTAAACGATGGTGCTGCGGCTTTGTGGGCAGAAATAACTTCTTTAGCTGAAGTACTTTCAATATTTGAAATATTCTTGGCGCCACCACAAGAAGCCAAAACTAATATTAGGAGAAAGTAAAATGGTTTCAGTTTCATAAATTTTTTAATTGGGCACTTTAACTGCTATGGCTTTCTCTGAATACATGTTAGCTTTTTTTGTATCACCTTTTTTACTGTAGGCTAGACTTAACTGTTCGTAAAAGTCATGCTCCATTTTCGGGTTTTCAAAAACAAAATCTAAGCCTGTTTCCAAACTTTCAATGGCCACATCACTTTTTTCAAGGCCATTGTTTGCAACACCCTTCAGTAAATATAAAAGTGCTTGCGCTGGAAAAATTTCTAATCCTTCTGCGCTCAATTTTGCAGCAGCTTCATATTTTTTAAATTCAATTTGAAATAATAATGTGTTTTTCAAAAGGTTGTAGTTGTCTGGGTCTTGGGCTATTCCTTTTTCATAAGCATTCAGCGCATCTTCCTTCCGGTCTTTCGCCGCGTAATAATCCCCAAGTTTTTCATAAACGCGTCCGTTTTCAACAGAAAATTGATTCACTATTTCTGCCAATTCGGTTTCATATTCTGGATTTTCGTTTACGAATTGAATAAAATCACCTAGCACTTTATATTTGGTTTCTTTGTCAACTTCTTCCGAAGCAAAGACAATTTTCATAGATTTTATGGCTTCTGAAGCATTACCTTCATCCAAATAAAACTTGTAGAGCGCCAAATGGACCAACTGCGATTTTGGATTGCTTTTCAAAAGATTTTTTGCAGTTTCAAAGGCTTTTTCTTTGTTGCCCTGATCGCTATAAAGGAAGATGAGGTTTAGATATTCCTTTTCGTTTTTTGGATTGTTGTCTATCTTTTGCTCTAAGTTTTCAATGGCGCCTTCGGTATTGCCAGTGGCACGATAAATTTGAGCGCGCAGAGCATTTCTAATATCACTTTCGCCCCAAAGCTGATCAAGCTCATCGAGCTGCTCCAAAGCTTTATCATATTGCTTTGTAAGTGTATAAAGATTGGCCAAATCTTCTTTGTAATCTTCATCGAAAAAAATCAATCGTTGTACCAATGGGATTGATTTTTCGTAATCTTTTTGGCGATAGTATAATTCATAAAACTGTTCCAAAACATCTATTCTGTCTCCTTGACTTTTCAATACTTTATTGAAATCTGCCTCTGCTTCTAGATATTGTTTTAGATAGGTATGGTTTTTTCCCATTTCGAAATAAACAACAGCTTTGTTTTCTTCTGTTTTTGCTACTTTTTCGGCTTTGTTCAATGCGGCAAGAGCCAATTCATAATTCTCAATAGCTTTTTGTTTTAATGCTTCAAAAAAGTTTTCCTGAAAAGCATCAGCCACATCGCCCAATTGATCCATTGGGTTTTGAATGGAATCATTTATAATTTCTTGGGCACAGAGTTGCTTTGGAAGAAGAATTCCGAAGAAAATTAAAAGTATGTATATAAATTTTTGCTTCAAATTTTGGGTTTTATTTCTTCTTGCAATTAGTTACTTCAATTCAGAATAATCACCGATGCTCACGTTGGTGAAGTCTCCATCAAAAGTAGCATAATTGCCAATCATGGCGTTGTCCAAATTTGCGTTTTTGATTTTTGAATTGGTTTGGATAATGCTATTTTTTACAGTGCTATCCTCAATTACAGTGCCTTCACCAATGGAGGCGTATGGACCAACAGTACTGTTTTTTAAAATTACATTTTCACCTATAAAACAAGGTTCAAATATTTTTGAATTTTCAGTAGTGATATTTTCAGAAACTAATTTTTTATTCGCTTCAAAAAGAAAGCCTAACATTTTTTGATTGGTTTCCACAGTAACTTCTTTATTACCACAGTCCATCCATTCATCAACTGTTCCGGTTTTGAAAATTTTCCCCGAAGCCATCATTCTTTTGATTCCGTCGTTTATTTGGTATTCGCCACCATTGATAATGTTGTTGTCCAACACGTATTGCAGTTCATTTTTAAGTTGTGAAACATTTTTAAAATAGTAAATACCTATAACAGCTTGGTCGCTCACATATTCTTTTGGCTTTTCAACCAACTCGATAATTTCATTCTTTTCGTTGAGGTTAACAACGCCATAAGCTTCCGGATTTGCGACTTTTTTGGTCCAAATTACAGCGTCTGCTTCTTTGTCCAAATCAAAATCTGCACGAATCAAAGTATCTGCGTATGCAATAACTGCTGGGCCTGAAAGCGAATCCTTTGCGCACATAATGGCGTGGCCTGTTCCTTTGGGGTCAAGTTGACGGTAAATAGTGGGTTTTGCGCCCAAACTTCTTGCAAGTGCTTTCAAACTTTCGACTACATCATCCCCAAAAAAAGCGGGATCCCCGAGAATGAAAGCTATTTCATCAATATCTTCATTCAATACGCCAACAATATCTTCCACCAAACGGTGCACGATTGGTTTTCCGGCAACAGGTATCAATGGTTTTGGAATTGTAAGGGTATGTGGGCGAAGACGGCTTCCGCGGCCTGCCATAGGGACTATTATTTTCATTTATTTTAGATTGAATTCAATTAATTATTTTACGCCAGTACTCCCGAAACCTCCTGCTCCGCGTGAAGTCTCACCTAATTCTTCCACTTCTTCCCAATCGGCGCGTTCGTGTTTTGCGATTACCAATTGTGCAATGCGCTCACCGTGTTCAATAGTGAAGTCTTCATTGGAAAGGTTTACCAAAATCACGCCAATTTCACCTCTATAATCGGCATCAATGGTTCCGGGAGAATTTAAAACCGTAATTCCTTTTTTTGCTGCCAAACCGCTTCGTGGACGCACTTGTGCTTCAAAGCCAATGGGCAATTCTATAAAAAGTCCCGTTTTTACAATGGCGCGTTGCAATGGTTTTAATGTTGAAGGCCCGTCAACGCAGGCGCGTAAATCCATTCCGGCGGAAGCGATTGTTTCGTAAGAAGGCAAAGGATGATTAGATTTATTGATTATTTTAATTTTCATGGAATTATTTTCGAATGATTTTTAAAAATTCCTTCTTTTCAGAATAGAACATAATTACGGCAAACACTAATAACAACGAAGTTCCTATCCATATATTTCCATTAAAGGTGTAAAAGGAAATTGCTGAAAAACCAATTGCCATTATCAAATAGCCACATATTTTTTTTATTTCGTAAGGTACGTCATAATACTTTCGCCCGTAAAGATACGAAAGCACCATCATACTGCCATAAGCCGCCAACGTGGCGATTGCAGAACCCATATAGCCGATAATTGGGATTAAAAAATAATTGAGAACAAGGGTTACAATTGCAGCGAAAACAGAGATGTAGGCTCCAAATTTCGTACGGTCCGTCACTTTGTACCAAACGGAAAGGTTGTGATAAATTCCTAAAAAAAGATTCGCAAGAAGTATCAGTGGAACAATTTTTAAAGCTTCCCAATATTGGCTATTTGGAATTAAAATCCGTTTGAA
>JAGQYZ010000256.1 GCA_020435865.1 Aequorivita sp.
TTATGGGAAGAGCTTTTGAGTTTAGAAAAGCGAGAAAAATGAAGCGCTGGTCCGCTATGTCCAAAGCTTTTACGCGCATTGGTAAAGATATTGTAATGGCCGTTAAGGAAGGTGGCCCCGATCCGGATGCAAATTCCCGACTGCGCGCGGTAATCCAAAACGCAAAGGCGGTGAACATGCCCAAGGAAAACGTGGAGCGCGCCATTAAACGTGCGAGCGACAAAAGTTTGGGCGATTATAAGGAAGTCCTTTTTGAAGGCTACGCACCTCACGGAATTGCTATTTTGATTGAGACCGCCACGGACAACAACACAAGAACAGTTGCAAATATTCGCAGCTATTTTAACAAATGTGATGGTAGTTTAGGAACTTCCGGCTCTGTATCTTTTATGTTTGACCACACATGTAACTTCAGAATAAACCCAGAAGGTTTGGATATTGAAGAATTGGAATTAGAATTAATAGACCACGGTGTTGAGGAAATTTTTGAAGATGAGGACGGAATAATGATCTATGCGCCTTTTGAGAGTTTCGGAGCTATTCAGTCTTATTTGGAAGAAAATAAAATTGAAATTCTTTCCTCTGGTTTTGAACAGATTCCGCAGGTCACTAAAAAATTGACATCGGAAGAAGCGGCTGATGTTGAAAAACTATTAGAAAAAATTGAAGAAGATGATGACGTTCAGAACGTTTACCACACTATGGAAGAATCTTCGGAAGAGTAAAATTTAGGAAATATATAATTTAAACCAATTTCTATTTTAGAGATTGGTTTTTTTATGAATATTCGGCATTCTTTCCAACAACTCCTTTATAATAGGCTCGAAGTTTTTCGGTATCTAAATCTATATCTCCCGTTGGGTAAAATGCATCGTTAACTTTTACCGTTTTAGCCCCATAATCAAATGCTACGCAAATAATAGGGACGTTTGCGGCAAGTGCTATATAATAATAACCTGTTTTCCAATTCAACACTTTCTTTCGCGTTCCTTCCGGCGACATGGCCAAACGGAACTCATCTTTTTTTTGAAAAATAGCAGCGATTGCCTCTACTTGTTTTTGGCCCGGTGTCCTATCTAATGGAGCGCCACCCATCCAACGGAAATACCAACCAAACGGACTTTCAAAAAGTTCTTTTTTTGCAATATAGTTTATTTGGGTTTTTAGCAATTTTCGTGCAAACGCACCTATATAGAAATCGTGCCAACTGGTATGCGGAACCACAATTACCACTGCTTTTTTGATGGATGGGTCAAAGGAGCCTTCGATCTTCCAGCCCATCAATTTTTCAAATATAAATTTTGTGATTCCCATAAAAGGATTCAATTTCTGAAACTACATTTTTAGATATAATTGTTTCAGTTTTTCATGCGTAATGATAGTTTCCCATTCATTGCCAAGCGCATTTTCCCATAGTGGAACCATACCCAATGCCACAGTAATCATTGTATCCATCTGTTCTTCGGAAAGGTTTTTACAAATTCCTTGCGGAATTTCCACTCCATGCTTTTTTACCATTTTTTTGAAAAGCGCTACATCCTTTGGGTAAAACTCCTCCAAATACTGAAAAACAATACAGTTGCCTACACCATGTTTTGTTCCTAATACATAGCCAAGTCCATAGCTCATAGCATGCGCCACCCCAACTTGTGAATAGGCAATACTCATTCCGCCATGCCAGGAGGCCATCATCAGCTTAGCACGCGATTCTTCTTCAGAAAGAGAATCTCCCAAGAATATTTCCATACACAAATCATAAGCCTTTTCACCATAACTCTGGCTGAATGCGTTTAAAAATGTACCATTCAAAGACTCCACACAATGAATAAAACAATCCATTCCAGTAAAAAACCATTGGTTTTTAGAAACACCTCTTGTAAGCTCTGGATCAAGTATAACCTGATCAAAAGGGGTGAAGTCACTATTGATACCCAATTTACGAATAGGGCCCGTTAAAACAGTTGTTCGTGAAACTTCAGCGCCAGTACCTGATATTGTTGGAACTCCCACGTGATAAACCGCTTTGTGCTTCACCAAATCCCATCCTTGATAATCAGCTGCGCTTCCTTGGTTAATCAACATTATAGAAACAGCCTTCGCCAAATCCATTATCGTTCCACCACCAATGCCAATAATACCTGAGGGTGTATAGGTGAATTCTGCTTTTATATCTTTCACTAAGTCGTCAACTTGTGAAGTTTTAGGCTCTTCTTCTGCCGAAACGAATATCAGTTTGTCATTAAAACGAAGATTTATTCTGTCTGTAAATTCAGTATTTCCTTCAAAAACATCATCCACTAAAAATATGAACGGTGCCTTTTCCTTTTTCTGTGAAGTAAGAATGGAGGAAAGCTGGTCAAAACAACCTTCGCCGAAAACAACTTTTGGAACCATAGGGAAGTTTCTAAATTTATTGTTGACTGCCTCCGGTTTGCTTTGTTTTAATATTTTATTAGCTCTTGCAAGATCTTCTGGTGTGTCAATTTCTACTCCTGTTGTGTTTGAGATTGCCATTTTTATGTTTTTTCCATATTCCAAATAACGGATGCATTCTATTTTTTCAACAGCTTCCAAAGAGCGCATGGGCAGGCGGTAAAAATCCATAATGGCCTGCTTTCTAAACGCATAAATACCTTTGTGCTTATAATACTGCATGGCCACGTTTTTATCACGAGGATATGGGATGGGCGAACGTGAAAAGTAGAGTGCAAAATTATCTTTATCAACAATTACCTTTACACAATTGGGATCGCTGATCTCTTTCCAGTCGTGGATTTCAGTCATCAGCGAGGCCAAGTCTATTTTAGCTGCATCGGGCTCGTTGAAGACTGCTAAGACATTTTCCAAACCTTCACGGCTTGTGAAAGGTTCGTCGCCCTGCACATTCACAACAATATCCACATCCATATTTTCAACAGCCTCAGCGATGCGGTCGCTGCCACAATCGTGCTCTTTTTTGCTTATAATAGCTTTTCCACCGTTCATTTCAATTTCTTGAAAAATCACGTCACTATCAGTAACTACGTACACTTCATCAAAAAGATTTGTAGCTTTTGCTGCTTCATAAGTTCTGACGATTACGGGTTTTCCACCCAAATCCTGCATTAATTTTCCGGGAAATCGAGATGCGCCATAACGCGCGGGAATCATTGCTACTATTTTCAAGACAAAGTTTTTAAATTGATTTCAAAAATAAGAAGATTATGTTCTTGAAGCTCTTTTTTTGCGAAGCTTTTTATAAAACCGAAAAATTATAAAGAAAAGAAACAAAACTAGCACAAAAGCGATAATGGGGACAATAATGGATGCTACTGCCATAACCACTGAAGTTCCAGTTTCCACAGTTGTCAATACTGGATTTGCCAGACCTCCTGTTGTGGTGCTTGACGTAAGTCTTACCGCAGAAGTATTTCCTTTTATTGCTGCGGCAGTTCCACCACCTGCAATTATTGCTAAGGTCCAAGTTACAATTGGGTTCAAGTCAGTTACAGTTGCAACCATTACCATAGTACCCGCAAAGGTTGCCAGAGGCAATGCAATGCTATCTAGCAAATTGTCCAGCCAGGGAATATAGTAGCCAAAAATTTCTATTAAAGTGGCAACCCCCATTGTTATTACGGCTGTAAGGCTTCCCACCCACTGCCAACTTTCGTTTAAAGGAATGACGCCATAAAAGCCTGCCAAACTGAGAACCAATAAAGGTAAAAACACACGAAAACCAACTGCCGCCGCAAGACCGATGCCCAGAAAGATGCTTATGATTATATTGAAAGTTTCCATTTTTTTTTGTCGATGAGTTTATGTTTTTAAAAGTTTAGAAAAAATTATAACTATATCAAAACTACTACGGAATATTAGTTACTGCATCCAGACTACTAAAGAACTAATCTACAAAAAATTCATCCTTAAAACCTATTAAATACAGTTTTTCCTGAGCACGAGTAACGGCCGTATAAAGCCAACGCAGATATTCTTTATCAATTCCGTTGGGGAGATAAGGCTGTTCCACAAAAACAGTATTCCACTGTCCTCCCTGACTTTTATGGCATGTAATAGCATAACTGAATTTCACCTGTAGTGCATTGAAATATTTATTGTTCTTTACTGCCAAAAACTTCTTGTACTTTGATTTTTCGGTTGCGTAGTCCTTCATCACTTCTTGATATAATTTATTTGATTCATCGTAAGTGAGCGAAGGACTTTCAGAAGTAAGCGTATCTAAAAGAAGTACAGTTTCAAAAGGTTTCATATTTGGGTAATCTACCATTCTTACTTTCACTTCGGCAAAACGGAACCCGTACAATTCCTTAAAAGCGAAAATTTCCAAAACCTCTACAATATCACCGTTGGCAATAAATCCGGCTTCACTGGTATTGTCCACCCAAAAATAATTATTCTTCACAACCATTAAATAATCGCCCGCCGAAAGCTCAGATTCCTGAAACAATATCCGCTCTCGAATACTTTGGTTGTATAGATTAGCTCGTTTGTTAGAACGGACGATTATAACAGTGTCTTCATTTCCCAAGGTGGAATAACTATCATTAATAGCATCCATAATTTCTTGGCCGTCAGTTGGGCGAATAATGTCGGGGAAATTAATTTCTGAAAATTTAAACGCTTCATAAAGCTCATCCTCCAAACGCTCTCTGATTTTTGTTGCGTTTTCTAAAATACCGCTATCCTTTTGTTGGCGAACCACTTCGTCAAGTTCAAGCAAGATTACTTCTCGATTGTATTGGTTTTCCAAAACTCTGGCATCTAGCGCTGGGCTAATGGAAAGATGCACAGGGGGTAACTGTGCTGAATCACCTATTAATAGTAGCTTGCAGTTATTTCCGCTGTAAACATATTGCATTAAATCATCGAGCAATGAACCATTATCAAAAAGTTTGGAGTCTTGATTGATGTCTGGAATCATTGAAGCCTCATCAACAATAAAAATAGTGTCGCGATGTTTATTTTCTTGCAAAGTGAAGGAAACAGTTCCTTTTTGAACCTTAGGAAAATATATTTTCTTGTGAACTGTATATGCCTGCTTATTTGAATAGTTGCTGATTACCTTTGCAGCTCTTCCCGTTGGGGCCAAAAGCACGGAACGCTTTTTTACTTTTCCTAAATTTTTTACCAAAGAACCAACAATCGTTGTTTTGCCAGTTCCAGCATATCCTTTCAGCAAAAACGTTTCATTTTTGCTTGGACTCAATACAAATTTCGCCAACAATTGAAGCGCAATATCTTGTTTGGTGGTTGTATTATGAGGGAAATCATTTTTTAAAAAACTATAAAATTCAGATACATTCATCATTCACTACTAACAATAAGGGTTTAAAGATAGGTATGATTTTTTCGTAATATACTTTTACGAACAAAAAAAAATTGTAGATTTGCGATAGACCTTTTAGTAAATCAACACTTAAATAATATCAATAATGAAATTAGTAATTCAGATTGTTCTTTGGATTGTCATCATCTTCTTAGGCTGGAAATTATGGAACTCTGTTATGGGGCCAGTAGAATTCAACAAAGTAAAAGAAGCACGCTATGTTAAAATCATTAAGAATTTAAAAGACATTCAAGCCGCTGAACTTGCACACAAGGAAATAACAGGAACTTTTACTGGTGACTGGGACAGTTTAGTACGTTTTATTGATACTGCAAAATTTGCAATAACCCAAAGGCGCGATACAAGTTATGCTGATGTTGCAAAAAACAAAGCTTTCGGAATCAGTGAAGGTTATTTTATTGAAGAATCATTAATTGACACCTTAGGCTTTACCCCTGTTAAAGATTCACTCTATGCAGGTTCTGACCGATACAAAACAATGATGAATGTTCCAGTGGAAGGTATTAACGCCAAGTTTGACCTTAAAGCTGGAAAAATTGAAAGAAACGATGCAACCTATGCTGTATTTGAAGCGAAAGTTTCAAAAGATGTAGTTTTAGAAGGCCTCGATAAAGACCTTATAATTCAAGAAATGCAAGTGCAATCTGTAGATGGCGTTAACGGACCTGATATTAAAGTAGGTTCTATGGAAGACGTAAATACTTCTGGAAACTGGCCAAAACTTTATGATTCTGCAAAAGACAAATAACATACAAAATACACATAACAACAGACTGTCCGTTCAAGTTTCTTTGAACGGGCTTTCTTTTTTGGTAACAAACCCTGAAAGGGAAGACCCTATATTTTTTATTGAAAAAATACTTGACCACAGCACCACACCAGAAGAACTATTGATGGATATTGAGACTATTATGTTCAAGCATGATATCCTAAATGAAGCTTTTTCTGAAGTATCCATTATATATTCAACACCCATATATAGTCTTGTTCCAAACTCACTTTTTGATGAAACAAAGGCTAGTGAATACTTAAAATTCAATTCAAAAATATTGGCCAATGATTATATGGCGCACGATGTTATAGAAGATCAAGACATCGTTGTAGTCTATGTTCCGTTTATGAACATCAATAATTTTTTCTTTGAAAAGTATGGCTCCTTCAGCTATTACCACGCTATAACTGTTATGTTGAAGGTTATTCTTGAAAAAGAAAACCATTCGCTTCCAAAAATGTACTTGCATTTTCATAAAAATAGTTTTGATTGTATCGTTTTAAAAAATGGCGAATTACAACTATGCAACAGCTACAAGTATAAAACCCCTGAGGATTTCATCTACTATACGCTTTTCTGCATGGAGCAGCTCAATTTAAACCCAGAGAATCTTTCAGTAATACTTTTTGGTGAAATTGAAAAAGAAGACGATAACTTTAAAATCGCTTACACCTACATTCGAAATCTTGAGTTTTTAGATTCAAACTTTTCTTATAAAAAAACCCTAGATAATGATCAACCCCACAATCATTTCATTTTAAAAAATGCACTTTGATGCGAATAATATCAGGCACATACAAAGGAAGAAGATTAACCGCTCCTAAAAACCTGCCCGTGCGCCCTACGACTGATTTTGCAAAAGAAGCGCTTTTTAATATTCTGCGAGTTCGGTATTTTTTTGACGAACTCACTGTACTGGATCTTTTCAGTGGCACAGGAAACATTAGCTTTGAATTTGCATCTCGCGGTGTGTCAAACATTACTGCTGTAGATGGACACATTGGTTGTGTGCAATACATTAACAAAGTTTCAGAAGAATTTTCGTTTCCAATTACCACGGTAAAATCTGACGTAAAAAAATATTTAGAAAACGCTACAGGAAAATATGACGTTATTTTTGCAGATCCTCCTTATGACTTCGCTTCGTAAACTTTAAAAGGTTTAACAGAAGAAATTTTCAAGAATTCTTTGTTGAACTCAGAAGGATTGCTTATTATTGAGCACGCAAAACAAAATGATCTTTCCTCATTTCCACATTTTGTAGAAGCCCGAAAATACGGAAGTTCCATATTCAGTTTTTTTAATTAAATTAATTTATTCGTGTCGTTTACAAATAAAACTATTGATTTAGATTTCGTTCTAATGGACCTTTCTGAACATTGCATAGTTGCTTCAGTGAAAGAAGGTGTTTTAATTGA
>JAGQYZ010000257.1 GCA_020435865.1 Aequorivita sp.
ACAACTTTAACATCGCCCGTGTAATAGGCTTGAGCGGGAGACATCAATATCATAAATTTATATTCTGTTGACGGTGATGCGCCAACCCCAACTTGGGTTCCCATTACAAAAGGACGAATGTATAAAGAATTTCCAAGACCCGGTTTAACCCAGTCTCTGTCCAATTTAATAAGTGTAGTCAATGCTTCAAAGAAAATATCATGCGGAAATTCTGGCATTGCCATTCGTACCGAAGATTTGTTGATTCGCAAATAATTCTGCTCGGGTCTAAAAAGCCAAATTTTGCCATTTTCATCTTTATAGGCCTTCATACCTTCAAAAACAGCTTGCCCGTAATGAAAAACTTTCGCGCCAGGAGAAATTGTTAAAGGACCATAAGGTTTAATTGTTGGGTTTTGCCACGCACCATCTTTATAATCACATTCAAACATATGGTCACTAAAAGTACTCCCAAAGGTAAGATTGCTAAAATCTACTTCTCCAATTCTAGAAGATTCAACTTTTTGTATGTCTATTTTTTGCGTGGTGGAAGAATTCATGAAAAGAAATGTTTATTTGGTAAAAATAGGTAAAATTTAAACCATATAAAATTCAAAAAATCATTAAAATTGCAACATAGTATCAATCAATTAATTATTAAACTTTTTAAAATGAAAAAAACTCTATTCTTATTTGCTATATCATTTGCAATATTAGGCTGTAAAAACGAAAAATCTGAAGAAAAGCCAGTTGTTGAAACTCAAGAAGTTGCAATAAACTATCAAACTTTTGGCGACAAAATTACCGATGAAAACGTTTTGACGAAAAATGAAATGATGGAAAAATACAAAAGTCTAAAGCCTGGTGATACGCTGAATGTAAAATTTGCCGCAACCGTTAAAGATGTTTGCCAGAAAAAAGGATGTTGGATGAATCTTGAAATGGGAGATGCCGAAACAATGGTTCGCTTTAAGGATTATGGATTTTTTATGCCAAAAGATATTGCTGGCAAGGAAGTAATTGTAAACGGAAAGGCCTATGTTGAAGAAATGAGCGTTGAAGACCAACGTCACTATGCAGAAGATGGTGGAAAATCTGCTGACGAAATTGCAACAATCACAGAACCAAAACGCACACTTGCCTTTGAGGCTGACGGCGTACTTATTCCTGAAGAGGAAAAACAATAATTTTTTGAAAAGAACTTTATTAAAAACTGGAGACGGTTCTTATACACTACATATCCCGGAGTGGGACGAACAATACCACTCTAAGCACGGTGCAATAGCTGAAGCCCTTCATGTTTTTATAAAGGAAGGGCTTTATTATTGGTCTGCAAAAAATACTGTTGCTGAAATTTCCATAATGGAAATTGGTTTTGGCACTGGTTTGAACGCATTTCTTTCCTTTTTGGAAACCGAAAAAAACAATTTCAAAATTGATTATACCGGAGTGGAAGCCTATCCATTAAGTTTGAGTGAAGTTCAAAAGCTTAATTATACTTCGCTCTTAAATTCTTCCGAAGAAAAATTTTTGCAACTTCACGATGTTGCATGGGAAGAAAAACAGGTTATTTCAGGCAATTTTCAGCTTACAAAAAAAGAACAATTTTTTTCAGACATAAATGCTGAAAATAGGTATCATCTTATTTATTTTGACGCTTTCGGAATCAGGGTTCAACCCGAACTTTGGACTGAAGAAATATTTCAAATAATGTATAATTCCCTAAAACCGAACGGTGTCTTAGTAACTTACGCTGCCAATGGGAATGCCCGTAGAGCAATGCAAACAGTAGGTTTTTCTGTAGAAAGACTTCCCGGCCCACCTGGAAAAAAAGAAATGTTGCGGGCTACAAAACGCTAAATTCAGATTTTAGAATTAAACAATTCACAATCTTCCGTTAACAGTCTTTGCTGTTTGCCGTTGAATTTTTAACTTTAAAAATATGATTAAAAAAGTTTTGATAACAGGGGCTACAGGGCTTATCGGTAGTGAATTGGTTAGGCAATGTCACGCTGAAGGAATTGTTGTTAATTACTTCACAACCAGCAAGGAAAAAATTGAAAACTCAGAAAACTATAGCGGGTTCTATTGGAATCCTAAAAAAGGGGAGATTGACATTGAAGCTTTTGAAGGTGTAACGGCAATAATCAACTTGGTAGGAGCCTCCATTTCAAAATGCTGGACCAAACAAAATAAAAAAATTATTCTGGATAGTAGGGTAGAAACCATAAACTTACTTTACAAAACTCTACAAAAAATTGATCACAACATTGTGCATTTTATCACAGCCAGCGGCATAGGTGTTTATCCTAACTCAAAAACAAAATTATATACCGAGGAAGATAAAGAAGTAGGCAATACATTTTTAGCCAAAGTTGTTGTGGCGTGGGAAGCCGCAGCTGCCAAGTTTAAAAATTCTGGGATGGAAGTAAGCAAAGTGAGAACCGGTATGGTGCTGGCAAAAAAAGAAGGCGCTTTACCAAAATTAGTAAAACCCATCAAACTAGGTGTTGGTGCTCCTTTGGGTAGCGGAGACCAATGGCAATCTTGGATTCATATCCAGGATATTGCTGGAATTTATCTTTTCCTCCTTAAAAATCAATTGGAAGGTAAATATAATGCCGTGGCTCCAAATCCGGTTCAAAATAAAAAAATAACAAAAATGATTGCCTCAAAGCTGGGAAGCCCACTTTGGCTACCAAATATTCCAGCTTTTATTTTAAAGCTTTTATTGGGCGAAATGGCTGTGTTAGTTTTGGAGGGACAATTGGTCAGTTCCCAAAAAATAGAGCAGTTGGGTTACCAGTTTAAATTTTACAATCTGGAAAATGCTTTGCAGGATTTACTATAAACAAAAAAGAGAGGCAAACTTTGCCTCTCTTTCATAATTAAGAATGTTCTGGATTAAGCTTTTTTGGCCACCAAAGAAACTGTAATTTTTATTGTGTCATTGATAAATTTGTCGCCTAAGCTTGGGAATATAGATTTTGACCCAAAATTAACACCCCATTTGGTTCTGTCAATTTCAAAAGTTTCACTTTTTAGCACCATTTTGTCACCTTCCACGTTTATAGTAGCAGGAAATTCAATAGCATTGGTTTTGTCTTTTATGGTGAGGTTTCCCTTAACAATATTGTTTTCAATCCCAGTCATTTCAAATTTTGCAGTAGGAAATTCATTCACATTAAAAAAATCGCCCTCTTTTCCTTCAACAGTACCTTTTAGGTGAGCTTCCAAATTTGCTTTTTGGTCTCCTTCAAGATCTTCATCATTAATACTGTTCATATCGATCACAAAGTTTCCTGCTTCTGGTTTTCCTTCATTAAGATGAATAGTTCCTGAAGAAAGTTTTATTGTTCCATGATGTGTGCCAGTTGGTTTTGAACCTTCCCATGCAATTTGTGAAGCATCAATATCTACAGAATAATCTAGGGCCTTTTCTGTGGCTTTGGCGGCTTGTTCTAGAGCCGTTTCGCTTTCCTTTTCATTGTTTTTACAGGAAAAAGCACCCACTGTTAAAAAAGCCATTAGTGTAATTTTCAAAATTGTAAATTTCATAGTCAATCGTTTTTTTATTAATTGCAAACATAGGCTTTAACAATAAAAAATCTCTTAAAGAATTATTAAATTAAAAGCTGTGACATTTTGACATTTTATAACAAATGGCAGTACTTTTGCTCCCTTCAAGAAAAATTGAAAGAAAACGCCATTATGAGCAAAAACGATAAATTTAAAAAAACCGACCTCGAAAAAGAGGTAGATTTTGAAGATGTAGAAATAAACGAACAGGAAATTGCTGAAGAAAACGTAACTGATGCTCTTTCTAAATTACAAGATGAGTTCCAAAATGAAAAAGACCGGTATCTGCGTCTTTTTGCTGAATTTGAAAATTATAAAAAACGCACCTCGCGGGAGCGTATTGAAATGTTCAAGACTGCTGGTGAAGATGTAATTGTTTCTTTATTGCCTATTCTGGATGATTTTGAACGCGCCTTAAAAGAAATTGAGAAAAGTGATGACGATAATCTTTATAAAGGAGTAGAACTCATAAATAACAAATTCAACGAAACTCTTAAAGCAAAGGGGCTTCAAATGATGGATGTAAAAACTGGTGATACTTTTGATGCAGATTCGCACGAGGCAATTACCCAAATTCCCGCTCCCGACGCAAAGATGAAAGGAAAAATCATTGATGTGGTTGAAAGGGGCTATACTTTAGGCGATAAAATAATCCGCTACCCAAAAGTGGTTATAGGACAATAATAATATGAAGGAAGATTATTACGAAATTTTAGAAATCTCAAAAAGTGCATCGGCGGCGGAAATAAAAAAGGCGTACCGAAAGAAGGCACTGAAATATCATCCAGATAAAAACCCGGGCGACCACGAAGCAGAAGCCATGTTCAAGAAGTCTGCGGAGGCTTATGAAGTGCTAAGTGACCCCAACAAACGTTCACGTTATGATCAGTTTGGTCATCGTGCCTTTGAAGGTGGCGGTGGTTTTGGCGGCGGCGGAATGAACATGGAAGATATCTTCAGTCAATTTGGCGATATTTTTGGTGGCGCTTTTGGTGGTGGTTTTGGCGGAGGCTTCAGTAGTGGTGGCCGCAGAACCGTTAAAGGCAGCAACCTACGCATTCGTGTGCAGCTTACTTTGGAAGAAATAGCCAATGGTGTTGAGAAAAAAATAAAAGTAAAACGAAAAAAGCTAGCTAAGGGTACTACGTACAAAACGTGTTCAACATGTAACGGCCAAGGCCAAGTAACTCGCATCCAAAATACTATTTTGGGACGTATGCAAACATCAGCTACTTGTAGTTCTTGTGGTGGTTTGGGCCAGATTGTGGATTCAAAACCAGCAAATGCAGATGCAGAAGGAATGTTGGTTACCGAAGAAACGGTATCCATTAAAATTCCTGCGGGAGTTGTGGACGGCATGCAATTAAAAGTTTCTGGAAAAGGGAATGATGCGCCCGGCAACGGAATTCCTGGCGATTTACTTGTAGCCATTGAAGAAAAACCGCACGATACACTTCAGCGTGAAGGTGACAATCTACACTATGATTTGTACATAAGTTTTTCGGAAGCGGCTTTGGGAACTTCAAAAGAAATTGAAACTGTTACAGGAAAAGTTCGCATAAAAATTGATAACGGAGCGCAGAGCGGAAAGATTTTAAGACTTCGCAATAAAGGAATTCCAAGCATCAATGGTTATGGAACTGGTGATTTGCTGGTTCACGTAAATGTTTGGACACCAAAATCCCTTTCAAAAGAACAAAAGGATTTTTTTGAAAAAATGAGCGAAGATGAACATTTTCAGCCTAAACCAGAAAAAGAAGACAAATCATTTTTTGAGAAAGTGAAAGATATGTTCTCTTAAACAAACGTTAAATTAATTTTTTTATATATATTTGAAATGTTGCTTCGTCTTAGAAGTGATAATTTTTCTTTTTCATAGCAATTTTTTTTCCCACCCAAGAATTCATTTTTTGGGTGGGTTTTGTTTTTAGGTTCCACCTGCTTCCAGTAGATCTTTATCTTCCGCCATTATACTTTCTTGTTTTATCAATATTCTTTTTTCGCTATTATTTTGTCTAAAAAAAATCATAAATCTTGACTCTTTGGAGGTTGAGATACTATCAAATCAATATATTTACATACTTCAAACAAAATTCATGGAAAAACTTTTAGTAGTCAACAATGTTTCCAAAGTCTATGGTGATTATAAAGCGCTTAACAACGTTTCAATTGAAGTAGAAAAAGGAAGCATCTTCGGGCTATTGGGACCCAATGGTGCTGGAAAAA
>JAGQYZ010000258.1 GCA_020435865.1 Aequorivita sp.
CAATCCAATAATCGTTACCTCCTTGGGAACTTTCAGATTTGTCACCTGATGCTGGGGAATTTGAAAAGCCACCCATAATAAAACCACCATCAGCGGTTTGAAGCGCCGATTGTGGCCTATCCACCAAACTACCGCCAATACTATTTTGCCAAACTATGTTTCCACTACTATCAAGTTTAAGGGCCCAGTAATCGCGCTGGCCGTTGGTGGGGTCTGTTTTGTCACCTGAAACGTCAGAGTCTGAATAGCCTCCAGCAAAGTAGCCGCCATCTGCCGTTTCTACTATATAAAGGTCAAACTCAGGCTGGCTGCCACCATAGGTTTTTTGCCATATTATGTTACCACTTCCATCAAGTTTTAGAATCCAATAATCAAGACCACCACGTGAGTTTTCAGTTTTGTCTCCTGAAATGTTGGAATCTGAACCTGCACCAATTATATACCCCCCGTCCGAGGTCTGTTTTAAGGAGATAAGGTAATCGTCTCCACCTCCCCCGATAGTGTTTTGCCACATTATATTACCCGCACCATCAAGTTTTACAATCCATATATCAATGGCTCCGTTACTGTTTTCGGTCTTGTCGCCCGAAATGTTACTGGTAGAATACCCCCCAAGGATATAGCCGCCATCCGCCGTTTTTTCAAAAGCGGTTGAAAAATCGGTATCACTGCCGCCAATAGTGTTTTGCCAAATAATAGCTGGATCTTGTGAAAAGGCTTTAAAAATGCCCAGTAGGATAACTAAATGGGTAATTGAAGTTTTCATAATTTGGTTTTTTAAGGATTATATAGTTATATAGAATTTGTTGTTAAAATGTCATCACTTTTTAGTAAAAAGGAAGAATCTGGTGATTTTTCATAATAAAAAATGCCCCATATTTCAGGGGCATTTCAGTTGGTAGGTCAACCTCACAAGCTATTGAAAAATCTTTTCTTTATAATCCTTTAAGTGCTTGATCCTTCTTTAGCTAATATTTTTTACATCGGAACCTTTTTTGAATTGTCATCACGATAAATAAAAAAAGAATTTTACTTTTGTTGTCTATCCCTATCAATATGCCATTACACAAATTTATTGTTTGTAATTATACCCATTCTTTATCTTCTGGAACTATTACCTGGCAATCGCCCAGCAATATTGCCTTGGTAAAATATTGGGGAAAGTATGGTGAGCAAATGCCGATGAACCCATCCATCAGCTTTACATTAAAAAACTGCAATACTAAAACGATGCTTTCTTATGTGAAGAAGAATTCTGACGGATTCAATTTTGAAGTTTTTCTCGATGGGAAAAGGGAAAAAAGGTTTGCATCCAAAATCCAAAAGTTTTTTGAAAGAGTGGAGGTTTATTTACCTTTTTTGAAAGATTTCAAATTTAAAATTGAAACCTCCAATAGTTTCCCTCACAGTAGTGGCATTGCTTCGTCTGCTAGCGGAATGAGTGCTTTGTCGTTGTGTTTAATGGATATGGAACGCCAAATGCAACCAGCCATTACGAAAGATTATTTCAATGAAAAGGCTTCGTTTTTGGCACGTTTAGGCTCTGGCAGTGCCTGCCGAAGTGTGGAAGGCCCTTTGATTGTTTGGGGCGAACACCAAAAAATTGAGGGAAGCAGTAATCTCTTTGGAACAAAATTTCCTTTTAAGGTTCATAAAAATTTTCAAAATTATCAAGACACCATTCTTTTGGTTGATAAAGGCGAAAAGCAAGTGAGCAGTACCCTTGGGCACGATTTGATGTTGGATCATCCTTTTGCTGAACAACGCTTCAGGCAAGCAAGGGAAAATCTTTCAAAACTTATCCCAATTTTTGAAAAGGGTAATATTTCAGAATTTATTAAGCTAGTAGAAAGTGAAGCACTATCGTTGCACGCAATGATGATGACTTCAATGCCTTATTTTATATTGATGAAACCAAACACCTTGGAAATAATCAACCGCATATGGAAATTTAGGAATGAAACTGGAAGCAAAGTATGTTTTACGTTGGATGCTGGTGCGAATGTACACTTGCTTTATCCTGAAACCGAAAAGAAGACAATTTCAAAATTAATTAAAAAGGATCTGTCACAATTCTGCAAAAACGGAGAGTTTATTGAAGATGAGGTTGGTTTGGGAGCAAAAAAACTTTAATCCAGAGGTTGTTTTTTATAATTCAGAATAACAAACACTAGTAAAGTGGCAACAATTCCAGCTAACAAATACCACCACCAAGCTACATTACTGCTTAAATCTATAGGAGCAATATCGCCAATAAGCACAAGTCCAGCCCAATATTGTGGTGCTGCAGTTCTACCTTCGGCGTTGGCAATGTAATCTAGTTTTGCCATGCGCAGGGCTTCATCTTTTGGCATTCCTTCGGAAAGATTGTCGTAAAAAAGCTTTACGATTTTAGCACTGGATTCTTCGTCTATTTCCCAAAGGCTGGTTAAAATGCTTTCGCTACCGGCATAATTGAACGCATGTGCCAAAGAAATCATTCCCTCGCCAGCTTGATATGTTGGTTTTCCCGTTTCGCAAGCAGTGAGGATAGCAAGATTGGAGGAGAGATCTAAATTGTAGATTTCGTAGGAGTATAGTGAATTTTCATCATAATTTTCTTTGTTATCAGTTTTTTTTGCAAAAATAAGCCGACTCAGCTCTGGACTTATATTGTTACTTTCTGCATGAGTACCAATATGGATTATTTTATGTTCTTTGGCTTGATTAATAAATAAATCCTTGATAGCATTTTCATTTATAAAATAATCGCCATTAAAAACTTTGGCATATTGCTTCACTAAATCTTCACTAAAAGGCTGTGGGAGTAATTTTAAATAGGTTTTGTCTAATGCCACTGAATCTTTGATTGCTAATTTATATTCCTCCTTCATTTTTTTATTAAAACCAGGTGCAAAAGCAATAAATTCTGAAGAATAATCGGCAACCTTTCCCTTGTCTTTGTACAGCAAAAGACTGAAATTATAGGAAATATCATACTTGGCCAATAGGCTTATTGAAGCCATTTCTTTAAAATTCCGTATGGGTTTTGTTGTAAGTGTTTCAAAACTGAGGTTGAAAAGATCACGATCGGGAACAATAACTACTTTTTTGGTTTGCACATATTTTTCTATCGGAAACCATAAAGCACGGTAAAGTTCATAAAGTAGCGGCCGCATTTTTTCAACTGAAAAATTATCTTTTTGAAGTTCAGGAATATGGTTTTTTACGGTTGAAAAATTCAGTTTTATCATTTTCTTAATGGAAGCAGAAACCACAAAAGCATAAAGTTCATTTTCAATAAAAATATAACGCACTATAGTGGTATTTGTAGGTATTTTTTGTTGAAGGTCGTTTATGGGCTCTTCCAAAGTTGCATAACGCATTTTGTAATACCTGGGATAATTTTGTTTCAGCGAGTCCAGAAATTGCTCCCAATTTTCAGAAGCTTCAAAGAAAGTAGCTATGCTGCTGTTTTCTGAATCATTAAGGGAAGAAACCATTTTTGACTTTAAACTGCTTTCTCTAAAAACCACTTCTTTTGGAATGTGTTGAAATGCAACATTGTCACGAAGGTTCAATCGGGAGCGGATGCGATTATAAATGCTAGATTCGTGAAGTGCTATCAATTTATCTAAATATACTTCATCATTGGTCATTTGAAAAAGTTCAAGCCGAAGTTTTTCAGCAAAATTTAAAAGATCTTCGTTTTCGGTTATTAGTAGCTTAACGTCTTCATTGTTGCTGACCACTTTTTTGCGTTGATCCAAAATGGCTACACCTTCTTCTACTTGTTGCAGCAACTCTTTCAATAAAAAAAGATTTTTATTTTTTGCTAAAAAGTATTTTGATTGGGCATTGATAAGTAAGGCTTGTGGTTTGCGGTATTGGCTAAGAATGGAATCTGAAGCACTAATTTTTTCGCCTTTTTTTAATACATTAAAACGCAGTGCCTCCTCGCTAAATTTTTCAGCTTCAGCATAATCCTTAAGGAGATAATACACTTGTGCCAAATTGATAGTATGGTAAAATTCCTGAAGCGTGTTTTTGAAATCTCCCGTATGCGTAAAATTATAGGTTTCCCTAGCAAGAGAAATAGCTTTCTCCTTTTTTTGGTTTTTTGCAGCGAAGAGCGAGTATTCTATAATATTATCCAGAAAGTCTTTGGTAAAAGTGTTGCCCATAGACTTCCGATACATTATTTCTGCTTTTTCATAAAATAAGGATGCGTTTTCAACATCACCCATAGATTCATAAATAGTGGCGCGAGTTGAAAGCGCTGCAGCTTCCCAATATAAATCGGCGCCAGAGCTAGCTTTTAATAACTCCAATGCTGTGTCTGCATTTTTTGAAGCCCCTTCAAAATCAAGGCTTGCCGTCTTGGCCTGTGAAAGAATTATGTTTGAAATGATGAGATTGATGTCGTTTTTTTCAAATAGTTTTTCTTTCTGTTTGAATGAATATTCAATAAGCTCCTGAGACCTTGAATATTCGCCGAGTGTATTGTAGAAAGCAGCCATATTGTCAATGACCATACATTGATGTGTTTTTGCTTTATAGGTTCGGGCTTCATCTGAAGAACGATTGATGTATTCCTGAAATCCTGCAATTGCTTCCTCTGAAATAGAAATGGCTTCATTATTTTTTCCTAATGCATTCCATAAAATGGCTAGGTTCATTTTCACCAATGAAGGGCGGTAGTAGCGGTTCATAATATCAGTCTCATCTGTTTTTTCCAATACTTTTACGGCTTCCTGAAAATAGAACTTTGCGCTGTCAAGTTTGGCTTCCTGCCACATTATTCCACCAAGGGCATTATAAACTTGATTGTAAAAAACATAATCGTTCTTTCCCGTTTTTCTCAACAGGTATAATGCTTTTTCATAATGCTTTTTTGACAATGGAAAATTGCCCATTTTAGAAGCATAAAAACCTTGTCTGTATTCCAATCCAGCAAGATCAATATTGTTGGGCTCAGTGTTTTTGAGGGCAAAGGGAATAGCCGCGGCCAAAAGATTGTATGCTTTTTGATGGTGACCGGCGTCATCGTATATCCAGCCCATTTCTGTAATTGCTTCAACAACAAAATGTGGAGAAGCGTTATTTTTTATTTCTTGAGTAAGTGCTTCGGCCTTTTTTACGGCTAAGTTTTTATTGCCGTTGTTTAGCTTAAAACTGCCTTCAAACTGGATGTATTTATAAAGGCTGTCGTATACTTTGGCTGTGCGATAATAGGTAAGGTTTTTTGATGCTTCTGTGCGGGCTTTTGCAAGTGAATCTTGTTCGATTAAGGTTTGGATGTTCTTAACGGAAGTAATTTTCTGTTGGGCATATCCCGAAAAAAGTGAAAAGAGAAACAGATAATGAAATACAAAATAGATTTTCCCGTTTTTAAGTACCATAATTTTAAAGCTCAGTAATTAAATTGTCTCCGGGGGATATTGTTAAGAAAGATACAAATAATTTTATTCAAACAATTTCTATTTTTAGAAGTTTTAAATTTTAATAAAATTATTGCCACACTGCAACCTGATTTAACTCACTGTTCCATTTTAAAATAAAACTAAAAATTTATTCTACACCTATTTTAGTTGTTGCAAGCAATTGCCCCTTATTTTTAAGATGAAGAAAATAAACACCCGAAGAGAGGTTTTCTTTATTAAAAGAATTGGTTTCTCCTGAAAACCCTTGTATGTGTTTGATTTTCTGACCAAGCATATTATATACCGAAACGGAAAGTTCCTCAAATTGAAAATTTGTTTCAGTTGAGGAAAAATGAATTTCAGAAAAATCCTTTACTGGATTCGGGTAAACGTAAAAATCAATTGGATTTTTTTCAAAATCAGTTACACCCAAAAGGATGGTTTCAACCTTCAAAACAATGCTGTTGTTGTTACAGATAACATCAAAAAGATAAGTATCAAAAGGGCCAAAAGATGCAGAAACCTGTGAGGGAAAATCGCAACTGTTTATTCCGTTTGAGGCTGTCAAAACGGTAAATTCGTCCCCTAAATCTGGGGCATAGCCCAATGTAATGGCAATATTGCCTTGTAAATCTGGGGTTCCAAAAATTCCAACCGTATCATTTTGTGAAGGACCAATTAAATCGATTTCCAGAGTCCCTGGTGCTGAAAGGTTAACATTATTTATCATTTCTAGTGTTCCGGTATCAACTTCACTTCCTGGGCGAATTTTTCCAGAGTTTGTAAAATTGGCGGTAATATCAAAAGTGCCTGTACCAGTAAGAATGCCTTCTTCGGTATTATCAAAATTTTGAGAAATACCTAACATTAAGAACGTTTGGTTTTCGCCAACATTCAGGATACCGAAATTATTAATGTCAAAAACCATATAAAAAGAACCTCCAGATCCGTTGGGGAAAGGCATTTTTTCTACATTTCCGTAGTTGTTTAGTGTTACATTTTCATTGGCTTCTTCAAGAAAACCTCCATTGCTTAGTATTTTTATTTCGGCATCAATATTATTGTTTATTACAACGGTATTGTGAAAATGAACCAAAGCAGAATTCTCGACAAAAATTAAATTATTATTCTCCATGTTTATGCTGTCTATGTCTTTGGTTTCAAAAGAGTTAAAATGAAATGTGCCATTGTTAACAATGGTTCCGCCGCCTTGCAAAAACCCTTTTTCAAAACGTAGTGTTGCTTCAGTTTCAATAGTAAAATTCCCAGAAAATATCAAATTGTTTTTTACAAGAAGTTGTGCGTTAGGTTGGATTGAAATTGTATTGGCAAATGCTGATTGGCTCACAATTTCAGGAAAGAACCCGCTTGGAATCAGTACATCACTATTTGTATCTGGAACCGTGCCGGCATCCCAATTGGCGGGATTGGTCCATTCTAAATCACTGCCTCCGCCACCTGTCCATATATGGGTTTGACTCTATAAGGGATTAAATATTAAAATAAAAAAAGCAAATAAAAAGAACGAAATATTTTTCATATCAGGAAGAATAAGTTTCTAAAATACTAAAAATGTGCGGCTTAAATATGTAAAAATGATTTTATTTAAAATAGTTTTAGGAAATCTTATTTATTAAAAACCGTATATTTGCACTTTAAAAAGGTATCTTATTGTTAAAATCATTATTTTTAACATTAGAAAGAATTAAAATATGCACGGCCCCCTCTTTTACTCAAAAATTTTACTTTTCGGTGAATATGGAATTATTAAAGATTCTAAAGGATTATCAATTCCGTACAATTTTTATAATGGTGCGTTAAAAATTGATAAACACCACACTATTTCCACGCACAAATCAAACGCCAGTCTAAAAAGATTTTCGGAATATTTGGAAACGCTTCAAACAGAAAACCCAAAATTGGTTTCTTTTGATTTGGAGACTCTTAAAAAGGATGTAGAAAATGGATTGTATTTTGACAGCAGTATTCCACAAGGCTACGGGGTGGGCAGTAGCGGTGCTTTGGTGGCGGCCATTTATGATAAATATGCAAAAAATAAAATTACGATTCTTGAAAACCTTACCCGTGAAAAATTACTTCTCCTAAAAGCTATTTTTGCTGAAATGGAATCTTTCTTTCACGGAAAATCGTCAGGTTTAGACCCGTTGAACAGCTATTTGAGCCTTCCTATTTTAATCAATTCCAAGGACAATATTGAGCCAGCTGGAATTCCTTCGCAAACTGAAAATGGAAAAGGTGCTGTGTTTTTATTGGATAGCGGCAGCACTGGCGAAACGGCGCCAATGGTACAGATTTTTATGGAAAACATGAAGCACGAAGGTTTTCGGAATATGCTGAAAGATCAGTTCACAAAACATACAGATGCTTGTGTTGAAGATTTTCTACAAGGCGACGTAAAGTCACTTTTTGGAAATATCAAGCAGCTTTCAAAAGTTGTTTTGGACAATTTCAAACCAATGATTCCTGCACAGTTCCACAAACTTTGGAAAAAGGGAATCGACAGTAATGCATACTACCTCAAACTTTGCGGATCTGGCGGAGGAGGATATATGCTAGGTTTTACTGAAGATATTGACAAAGCTCGAAAAGCCTTGAAAGATTATAAACTGGAAGTGGTTTATAGTTTTTAGAAATCGTTTTCTGATTTAAGTATTTCTACAATAATTATTAGATTGCAGTTAATTAAAAATGCTTCATGCTTTTCAACTCTATTGATTTTGCAATCTTTCTTCCCATTGTCTTTCTGCTTTATTGGTTTGTTACCAATAAAAATTTAAAGTTTCAAAATTTTCTTTTACTTGTTGCTAGCTACGTTTTTTATGCTTGGTGGGATTGGCGTTTTCTCTCTTTGATTGTTTTTAGTTCTGCTGTTGATTATTTTGTTGGAATTGGACTTTCAAAAACCGAAAAACAGCAAAAGCGAAAAGCACTTTTGCTACTGAGTGTTTTTGTAAACATAGGATTTTTAGGCTTCTTTAAATACTTCAACTTCTTTTCTGAAAGTTTTGCCGAAGCTTTTACACTACTTGGGCATCCGTTTGAGGCATCACGTTTAAATATTATTCTTCCTGTTGGAATAAGCTTTTACACATTCCAAACAATGAGCTACTCCATAGATGTGTACCGAAAAAAACTGGAGCCAACTAGAGATGTTGTTGCTTTCTTTTCATTTGTTAGTTTTTTTCCACAATTGGTTGCAGGTCCTATTGAAAGGGCTACAAATCTTTTACCGCAGTTTTTCAAAAAAAGAAAATTTGATTATTTCGCGGCTATGGATGGCTTGCGCCAAATACTTTGGGGGCTTTTCAAAAAAATGGTGATAGCAGATAACTGTGCACAGTTTGTGAATTTGGCCTTTAATAATCCACAGGATTATTCGGCGAGTTCATTAGCAATTGGGGTTGTGTTTTTTGCGTTCCAGATCTATGGCGATTTTTCAGGATATTCAGATATTGCAATCGGAACGGCCCGACTTTTTGGTTTCAATCTGATGAAAAATTTCTCTTACCCTTACTTTTCAAGAGATATTGCAGAGTTCTGGAGGCGATGGCATATTTCGCTTTCCACATGGTTTCGCGATTATGTATATATTCCCTTGGGCGGCAGTCGTGGTAGTAATTGGTTAAAAGTCCGTAATATTTTCATCATTTTTATTGTAAGCGGATTTTGGCATGGCGCCAATTGGACCTTTATTTTTTGGGGAGCACTAAATGCCCTTTATTTTCTTCCGCTTTTACTTTTGAAAAGGAATAGACAACATATTGAAGTAGTGGCAAAAGATAGGTTTTTGCCTAGCGTGACAGATTTCTTTAAAATACTTTTGACCTTCACAATCACCTGTTTTGCATGGATTTTCTTTAGGGCCAATTCACTCAGCAGTGCTTTTGAATATATTTCATTGCTTTTTTCGAAATCAATTTTTGATGCGCCCAACTTTTTAGCACTAAACAAAGTGTATGTTTTAATATTTTTTATAGTGGGTTTTTTGATGTTGGAGTGGAAGGGAAGAGATACAAATTATGCTATTGAAAACTTTGGTGAGTCTTGGCCAAAACCTGTGAGATATGCTTTTTATTATAGTTTGGCAATGCTAATCTTTTTCTTTGGTGGAAAGGAACAGGCGTTTATATATTTTCAATTTTAAAAAAGATGAAACGATTTCTACTTGAATCTACTTTGTTTTCCGTTGCAATTATTGCTTCGGTTTACTTCGTTTTTCTGCAGGCAGATGGAAAGAGCGATCCTTTTTATTCTCGAACCACAACGCCAAAGCAAGCATCACTTATACTTGGAACCTCAAAAGCTGCACAAGGATTGATGCCAGAAGTGCTCAATCCATATTTGGAAACAGATATCTATAATTTCTCTTTTACCGTGGCACATAGTCCGTTTGGCCCTGCATATCTCAGCGCAATTGAAAAAAAATTAAAGCCTGAAACGAAAGATGGAGTTTTCATTATTACAGTAGATCCGTGGAGTATTTCCAGCGACGGAAAAGACCCAAACAATGAAGCGGAATTTGGTGAGTCGAAATCATTTATGGGTATAGCAAAATCGTTCAGTTCAAAACCGAACATTTCGTATTTGTTGAACAGTTATGACGATAATTATATTAAAATTCTGTTGAATTTTTCCTTGATGGAAGTTCATAATGACGGTTGGCTTGAAGTATTTCCTCCTATGGATTCCGCTTCTGTAAAAAATAGAATTACTGAAAATATTTTAGAGCAAAAAGTAAAATTAGAAAGCTATCAATTTTCACAAACCAGATTTGAATACCTAAAAAAAACTATTGAAACATTGAAAAAATGCGGAAAAGTTTATTTGGTAAGACTTCCTGTGTATACTGAAATTGCTGAGATTGAAGATGAATTAATTCCAGATTTTAATTCAAAAATAAAGGATTTGGCAAATGCCGAAGAGTTGCCTTATTTGAATCTTATGAATTCCGATACAAAGTTTACCTTTACAGATGGAATTCATCTTTATAAAGATTCGGCAAAAGATGTATCTGCTGGGGTAGGAAGATGGATTTCGAAAGAGTAAAATCTTAATTTTTTCAAACTAAATAGCGAATTTTTAAAATATGCTGACCCGAAAACAAAAACTCTTCCTTCTAAAGTTTTTCAGCCTGTTTTCTGTGGTTCGTGGCTATAATATTCTAATCATTGTAATTGCACAATATCTTGCCAGTATCTATATTTTAGCACCAGATTTACCTTTGAAACAGGTTTTGTTTGATGTGAATTTATTGATGCTGGTATTAGCTTCATCTTCAGCAATTGCAGGAGGTTACATCATAAACAGCTTTTACGACAGCGAAAAAGATTTAATAAACCGTCCAAGAAAAACAATGTTGGACAAGCTCGTTAGCCAGCGCACTAAACTTTCGGCTTATTTTGTGCTAAACTTTTTGTCGGTCGTTTTTGCAAGCTATGTTTCGTTTAGAGCGGTACTATTTTTCTCTATTTATATTTTTTTTCTTTGGTTTTACTCTCACAAGCTCAAAAAATATCCTTTTATTGGAAACATAACTGCAGCTATTCTGGCTGTTGTTCCCTTTTTTGCAATATTTGTGCATTATGGCAACTTTGATGTTGTGATTTTCGTGCACGCCACCTTTCTTTTTTTGCTGATTGCTATGCGCGAATTAGTGAAAGATCTTGAGAATATCAAAGGTGATTTAACGCACGGTTATAATACTATACCTGTGATTTATGGTGAAAAAACCTCAAAAAGAATGCTTACCGTTTTAAGTATATTAACGTTCGCGCCAATCTTTCTGCTTATTACAAAATTTAGGGATGAAATAGGGTATATGGATTATTATTTTTATGCAAGTATTGCAGGATTGGCCGTTTTTCTTGTAGTTTTATGGTATTCCAAAAATAAAATACATTACATTGTCTTGCACAATATTTTGAAGTTTGCCATAGTAATCGGCGTTTTCAGTATTGTATTAATTCACGTTAATTTATTGCTCCATCGCTTTTTTTGAAGGAACTAACCTTTTAAGCTTTTCAACTTCACAAAAATATCCCAAGTTACAACACCAACACTTACTGAAATATTCAGCGAATGCTTGGTGCCAAACTGTGGTATTTCAATAACGGCGTCACTTGCAGTAACAATTTTTTGCTGAACGCCTTTTACTTCATTACCGAAAATCACTGCATAGGTCATTTCTTTTTGAACAGAAAAATCGTTAAGGTGTACTGCGAGCTCTGCTTGTTCGATGGAGGCTATAAAAACTCCTTCGCTTTGCAATTTTGAAATAACTTCCATGACATTCTCAGCATACTCCCAATCAACACTATCAGTAGCGCCCAAAGCGGTTTTTTGAATATCTTTATGAGGTGGTTTTGCTGTGATTCCACAGAGATAAATTTTCTTCACTAGAAAGGCATCTGCAGTTCGGAAAACGGAGCCAATGTTATTCAGACTTCGAATATTATCAAGGATGATTATCAAAGGGGTCTTTTCCGAAGCTTTATATTCTTCAGGATTAATGCGGTCCAGTTCGCTGTTTTTTAATTTTCGGTGTTTCATAAGAAGGCAAAGTTAATTGTTACTGGGCGAAAGAGGATATGAATTGTTGATAAAACAAAATAATTCGCAATCACTTCATTTTAAAGAAAACAGCAATTTAGTTACATTTATCAATTGAACTTTTAATGAAAAGATACCCGTCTGTACGGGCATTTGTTATGGCGAAGAAAGAAACCCCGTTGATGAAACAATACAATACCATTAAAGCAAAGTATCCAGATGCTTTGTTGCTTTTTCGTGTGGGTGATTTTTATGAAACTTTTGGAGAAGATGCAGTTCGAGCCGCTGGGATTTTAAATATTACACTTACTGCAAGAAACAATGGTGGAGATAATGTTGAACTTGCAGGATTTCCGCACCATTCACTAAATACGTATTTGCCGAAATTGGTTATGGCTGGCTGTCGCGTAGCAATTTGCGATCAGTTGGAAGACCCGAAAATGACCAAAACCATCGTAAAACGCGGTGTTACCGAATTGGTTACGCCTGGGGTTGCGTTTAATGATGATATTTTACAATCAAAGTCGAACAATTTTTTGGCTGCGGTTCATTTTGGTTCAAAGAATTTAGGGGTTTCCTTTTTGGATGTTTCTACGGGCGAGTTCCTCGTTTCTGAAGGTTCTGCGGAATATGTGGATAAATTGCTTCAGAATTTTAATCCTTCGGAAGTGCTTTTTTCAAAACAGAAGCGAAAGCTTTTTGCTGAAACTTTTGGCGCTAATTATCACGTTTTTCATCTTGAGGATTGGATTTTTCAAAGCGATTATTCCTTTGAAATGCTTACGAAGCATTTCGATACAAAGAATCTGAAAGGTTTCGGCGTGGATCATTTGGAAGAGGGTGTTATCGCTGCTGGTGCCGCGCTTCATTATTTAAGCGAAACACGGCATACAAAACTCCAACATATTTCCCGCTTGTCGCGCATTGCCGAAGATGAATACGTTTGGATGGACCGTTTTACTATTCGCAATTTAGAGTTATATCATTCCAATCAGCAAAATGCAGTTACGCTTTTGGATGTGATAGACAAAACCATTTCGCCTATGGGTGGAAGGCTTTTAAAACGCTGGATGGCACTTCCGCTAAAAAATGCTGAAAAGATAAATCGCCGTCACGAGGTGGTAAGTTTTCTTTTGGACAATCCAATTACTTTGGAAAAAATTCAGCAATACACAAAACGCATCGGCGATTTAGAGCGCTTGATTTCAAAAGTAGCGACGGGCAAAGTGAATCCGCGAGAGGTAATCCAGCTTAAAAATTCTTTGGAAGCCATTGTTCCAATTAAGGCATTGGCATTAAATTCAAAGAACGAATCCCTGAAAATTATTGGCGAGCAATTGCACAATTGCGAATTACTTCGCAACAAAATAAAAGAAACCCTTTTTGAGGAAGCGCCCGTAAATATTATGAAAGGAAATTCCATCGCAGAGGGGTTTTCGGGAACGCTTGATGAGCTTCGGAATATTTCAGCAAACGGGAAGGAATATTTGGACGAAATGTTGGAGCGTGAAACCAAACGCACGGGAATTTCTTCACTTAAAATTGCTTCGAACAACGTTTTTGGATATTATATAGAAGTTAGAAACACCCATAAAGACAAAGTTCCCGAAGAATGGATTCGCAAGCAAACACTTGTTAGCGCAGAAAGATACATTACCGAAGAACTGAAAGAATACGAAACCAAAATTCTTGGCGCCGAGGAAAAAATCCTTGCTTTGGAACAGGAAATTTTTGCAAAACTGGTTGAATGGATGCTTCAGTTTATAGGTTCCGTTCAGCAAAATGCAGCCTTGATTGCACAGTTGGATTGCCTTTGCTCTTTCGCCACCCAGGCCAAAGAATCCAATTACACACGGCCATTGCTAGATGATACTTTCGATTTGGATATTAAGGAAGGGCGGCATCCTGTTATTGAAAAGCAACTTCCGCCCGACGCCCCCTATATAGCAAACGATGTCTTCCTCGATAGGGAAAACCAGCAAATTGTTATGATCACTGGGCCGAATATGAGTGGTAAATCGGCTATTCTTCGGCAAACGGCTTTGATTGTTTTGTTGGCGCAGATGGGCAGTTTTGTGCCCGCCTCGGCGGTACGAATGGGCTGTGTGGATAAAATTTTTACGCGTGTTGGCGCAAGCGACAATATATCGATGGGAGAATCTACTTTTATGGTAGAGATGAATGAAACGGCGAGTATTTTGAATAATCTTTCGGAACGAAGTTTAATTCTTTTAGATGAAATTGGCCGCGGAACCAGCACATATGATGGAATTTCAATTGCTTGGGCCATCAGTGAATATTTGCACGAGCATCCTTCCCGTGGGAAAACGCTTTTCGCAACGCATTATCACGAATTAAATGAAATGACGGAAACTTTTCCGCGGATAAAAAACTATAATGTTTCGGTAAAGGAATTAAAGGATACTGTGCTTTTTCTCCGAAAATTGGTTCCCGGCGGAAGCCACCACAGTTTTGGGATCCACGTTGCAAAAATGGCGGGAATGCCGCAAGCGGTGCTTCAAAGAGCAAATAAAATACTGAAAAGGCTTGAAAAAAGTCATGCTTCCGAAGAATTGACTGAAGAAATGAAAGCTGTTTCAAAAGAAGAGATGCAGTTGAGTTTCTTTAAACTTGACGATCCGCTTTTGGAAGAACTTCGCGAAGAGATATTAGATATTGATATTGACACGCTTACACCTGTGGAAGCTTTGATGAAACTCAATGAAATACGGCGCATGTTACAGCGCAATGCTTCAGTTAAATTGAAAAAGTAAAGTTCAGTAATAATTTATCAAAAAAGACTTTGCTTTTGAAGTAAAATTTTTAAATTTGCTCCCGCTTTGAGTATAAAGCAACGTTCATTAAATATTCTGCGAAAATAGCTCAGTTGGTAGAGCGCCACCTTGCCAAGGTGGAGGTCGCGAGTTCGAATCTCGTATTCCGCTCCATACAAACCTAAAGGTTTAAATAGATAAAATATATAGATCCACTCATGACTTCGTCATCTAGTTCGCACTTCGCTTCGCTCGTAAGTAAGGTAGCTTTGGATTCCTCACGCAATACTGCGTGACTCATCTCAACCTTACCTTAAATCTCGTATTCCGCTCCATGATAAAACTGCACTACTGGTTTGCAGTTTTTTGTTTGTGTGAGGCATGCTAATATTACGAAAACATCTATTTTACTCCATCCCATGCCATATCAAAAATCATTTTCTGACTATTTACTCGGACGGGGTTGATGATCTCGATGACGATGATGGCAGCACCAAATGAGACGTGAAGTACTCTGTCGTCTAAGATGATATTGTCAGCAGAAAATAGCATTTCATTATCTGAAAGTCTGATCTGGTGGTGTTTGCTGTTATGCTTTCTCTTGTGTGTTTTTCCATGATCTGAGTTAGCGATAATCTCTCTAGCTTCTATCTCTTTATTATTCATAATCTCTGTCGTCTTCATGATATAGCTTTTTTCTAGACCACTAACGATATCAATATTTACATACGCACATATGGTTGTGGTTTCGCTCATGGTCTGATAGACGTGGTTGAGCGCATCTGGTCATTCAAAGTATTTTACTTTTGGCTTGTAGGCATTCTGAGTTGCTAGAGCGTTCATCTCGGTGAGATTGTCGAGATTCCCCGACTATAAGTAACTTCATAGGTAATGGAATTTAATAGGGGAGTATTGTGCGATGTTGACTTGATATTAAAGCTATGAATAAGTTTTGTTGTATAAAAAACCATATGCTTATTGCATATGGTTTTTCTGTATGACGCTTTCGCCACACGTGCATTACATTGTATTGCTACACCCTTTATGTGTAATGTCTATACAGGTACGCGAGTCGTACTTATCTTGTACGTAGTGCTTGTGTACCCATATCTGCTGGGCTACCCCTTTCTGGTAGTGAACTACCTACTCTCGATATATCGGAGGGAATAAAGGGATTTCCTAAAAAGTAACCCATGTATCTATCTTTTGTTCTTCTAATGATCACATACTTATTATATCATAGAAACTAGATATGTCAAAAAAGACAAGAGTTTTTTCACTCTTTTTTTGGGAAAATAAACTATCTTATGCTTATTTGATCTGCTTGAAAAGAAAGTGTATCATATCAGAGAACTCTTCACTTTCTATTTTCAATCAAAAGGGTACTTGCTTGAAAATGATGAGATAGATAGTGCTTCCTACAACAAAGAGATTTAACGATGCGTTCCCAGCAGGAAGGGTAGCTATGCTATCTAGGTCGTAGGTTTTTGTCATTTGTTCTAAGGTAAGTATGCCATTGCCCAGGTATGTTTCTATATGTACGTGTAGCTTTTGTAGTTCTTCAAGAAAGCTTGCTGCATAGTCATCTAACTGCTGCGCTGCGTGCGATTGTGATTCTAACGTATTGGAAGCAAAGCACTTGATCAATACATATTGACGTTCTTTTATGGTAGCTAGCATGTCTTGAAAGAGATTTTCTATACCTGACTTTCCTTCGAAAAAACGCATTTTCGGTATAGGTGACACGCGCTCTGTGTCTATTTTGTTGAGTTGATTTTCGATAAGCGGAAGCAACTGTTCCTGTTGTTCAAGTTCTTTTTTTTGATGTTCTATCTGCGTTCTGAGAACTTCTTTGTTTGGTATGTAAAATTGTTTTACTCATTGTTTAGTAGTTTCTGCTACCAGTCATAAACGGACAAGTACTTGCAGTGTCTTGTAGGTATTTGTTCTTTCCGTGTCTATCATCTTTGCAATGCTGGAAGCAGGTTTGGGTCCATATGTATAGACTAACAAAAACGTTTCAGCTTGTTTTTCTGAAAGTCCAAGTTCTTGGAGTTGTTGTATGAGTTCTGCCATCATATATGTTGTGAAATAAGTTTTCACAGATAATATACATAACGTCTTGTAAAATAAAAGAGGAGAGATAAGAATATGTCAATAATAGCTGTTAGCAGATAGAAAATAGTTGATAGTTACTAACGGCTAATCTCTAACTGCTATCAACTTTAATTTATCTGAAATAGATGAAATATACCCAGCCTGAGGTTTACGAATTCATTTCGAAACAGACCAATGATCCTATTCTGGAACGAAAAACATGTCATTTGAGTGGACAAGTGTTTCCTATATTTCAGTCTGATATTAACTTGCTCCAAAAAGTGAGCCCCACTATCGATGGGAAAACATTTCAGGTGCCTACACCGATACTATGCCCCGAAGAAAGACAGAGAAGGAGACTCATCTTTAGAAATGAAAGAAACTTGTATAGGAGAAAATGCGATGCGACAGGTGAGACGATCATCTCTATGTATAGCCCAGATAAACCATACAAAGTCTATCACCATGAGTATCGACATGGAGATAAACGAGAAGCACAAGACTACCATCAAGATATAGATTTGACGAAAACATTCACACAGCAATTTGGTTCACTCTCTCTGCAGGTGCCACATAAAGCGCTTTCTCATGCGTTTAACGAAAATAGCAATTATGCAAATCATGCAGGATGGAACAAGAACTGTTATCTGATCTTTTATTCAGATCATAACGAAAACTCCTTATATCTGGACAACTGCTTTTATGATGTGTCATGTGTAGATTGTTCATTTAGCAATCATAATACCCACTCGTACTGGCTCGTGCACTCGCAAAAATGTACGTGATGTGTCTATATGCAAGGATCTATATGATGTGTGAATAGCGCATACTGCATAGACTGTACTGATTGTGTAGACTGTATACTTTGTTCATGACTACAACATAAAAAGTACTGTTTTGCCAATGAACAGCTTACTCCTGAAGCATATGCAGATAGGGTAAGTCAGTTTATAAAGATGCATCCGTGAGAAAGACTCCAACAATTTCTGCAACTAAAACTGAGTTGGCCGAGAAAAGCAGTAGAGCATATATCATGCGAGAATTCGCGGGGAAATTATATAGAAGATATGCGCAATTGTGGGTGATGTTGGCGCAGTTGGAACTGTGAGGACGGGAGATACCTTTTTGATTGTGATGGGTGCAAGGACTGTTGAGATATGGCAGGTTGGTGATGAGTTGGTTCTACCTTATGCTACGAGTGCGGTACTGTAGGAAATTATGCGAATCGTATTATGTTTTGTAGATGAGTTTTCACGAATGTGTCAGATATACTATACAGTATGTACTGCCATGAGTGAAGTCATCATCTTTTCTGATGTATCGGCTTACGCAACAAAAGCTAC
>JAGQYZ010000259.1 GCA_020435865.1 Aequorivita sp.
TAACCGGGCTACGCTACACCCCGTGAACAGCAATTATCTATTGTTCACTGAATTTTGGAGTTTTTCTTGAAACTCTATAATGCGGAGAGACAGGGACTCGAACCCTGGCGACGGTTACCCGTCGACAGATTAGCAATCTGCTCCGTTACCACTCCGGCACCTCTCCAGTTTTGTATGAACGTGTCATTCTAAAATGCGGTTGCAAATGTAAGTCTTCAAATGTAATATCGCAAACAAAAAATCGCCTTTTTTAAAGATAAATTTTAAAGCTATTGAAATCAGGTAAATGCTGAATAATCGATTGAAAAATAATATGTTTTATATCTTGGAACATACAATCATCTGCTTTTCACCTTCAAAATTGGTAACAAAAAACAGATAAACATTTCCACCGTCATTAATTTTCCACTTTTTGCGCAGAGTCTCTACAGTTTCTGGAAAATTACGTGTTGTTATATTTGCCTTTTTAAAGATTAACGCAGCTCGCATTTCAGTTTTTGAGTAAGGAACTACTTTTTTGATTAAAAAGCTTCTTCCTGGGAAATCAACTAAAGATTCACTCGTGTAAAGATGTGTGTTTTTTTGAAGCTTATTCAATTTCAATTTTTCTGAAACTAATTCGAAAGCACCACTTTTTAAAATGGCAGCATTTGGTTCAAATAGATACTTTTGCGGCAAACTATATGTGGCAGTTGCGGATTCATTCCATTTAAAATCAAAGATTTCAGATCCCGATTTTGTGAAATTAATCGTTTTAATACTCAGCAATTTCGATGTGTTTTTTTTCAATATCCATAAAAGCTCCTTCATTTCATTATCGACTGCTACGATATGTATTTCCGAAACATTCTGCAATTCGTTTAAACCTACTGAAATATCAAGCATAGGTGAAGTTTTTAGCAGAAACCAATCACAGTGATCTAATAGTTTTGAAATATTATCAGGAATATTCGGCTGGCAATCTTTTAGAAAAAACACCTTCCCCTTGCTGTTGTGACGCCGGGAAGGGTCGGCATAAATAGCATTATATTTTTTGTTTAAAACTGCATTCAAACCATCTTCTGAAAAACAAGCAATATTCTTTTTCTCGAAAATATCAAAATTGTGTCTTGCTACTTCAGAAAGTGATTTGTTGGTTTCAAAATGATGAACAGTATTAAATTTTTCAGAAAAGAAAAAACTATCAACTCCAAAACCGCCCGCTATGTCAGCAAGTGTGTTTCCTTTGAGTAAAGAAGCTTTGTATTTTGCTGTGATTTCTGACGAAGTCTGTTCCAAATTCAACTTTGGTGGAAATAAAATATTTGGAGTTTTAAACCACGTTGGCAATTTTTTTTCAGACTTGTTTCTACTTTCAATTTGTTGCATCAGCTCTTGCACCGTAAGATTTTTAAACGGACTTCCGGCAAAAGCAAGTTTTGAAACCTCACTATTAAAATTTCTTATAAAATTCTGTACTTCGGTATTTAAAAGTGCTTTGTTGAGCAAGAGCTACATATTTTTGGTAAGACGCTTAACGATTTTATATTCTGAAAGAAACTCTTTTGCAATTACTTTCAAGGTTGTATATGTAGGTACAGCAAGTATCATCCCCGTTATTCCAAAAACAAAACCTCCAGTAAGGATTATGATAAAAATTTCTAAGGGGTGGGAGCGGACACTATGGCCAAAAATAACTGGCTGCGATATAAAGTTATCAAAAATTTGGGCTATGGCATATCCTCCAGTAGCAATAAGCAATAAAGGCAATAAGCCTGAAGAAAAGTCGGCGCCAAGATTATTGGAAATAACAACCAATAACATTAAAACCCACCCAATTATTGGACCCAAATAGGGTACAATGTTAAGAAAGGCACAAATCAATGCAACTGCAACCGCGTCACGAATGTCCAAAAAGAGCAATAATACAGAATAAAAAAGGGCCAATATAAAAATCTGGAGAAGGAGCCCAATGAAATATCTAGAAAGTAATTCCTTTATTTTAATCAAAATACGTTTAAACTTCTGTTCGTTGCCTTCTTTTGCAAAAACCAAAACCGAACGTGCTATAAGGCTTTCGTCTTTTAAAAGAAAAAAAGAAATGAATAAAGCTGAAAATATACCAACTAGCGCACTGCCAA
>JAGQYZ010000260.1 GCA_020435865.1 Aequorivita sp.
AGGTTTTAAAACATAAAATAATTTTCAAATTACTGTTCAAGGTTTGTTAATCCATTCCTGCCCAAACTCCCTAAACCCAACCCTTTTTTATTACATTTGTATAAACCAAAAAACTATGCTCATAATTGGCATCGCCGGTGGCACTGGCAGTGGAAAGACAACTGTTGTAGACCAGATTGTGGCGGAACTTCCCGCAGATGAGGTTTGCGTTATTTCGCAGGACTCCTATTACCACGACACAAGCGATCTGTCTTTTACGGAACGTACAAAAATAAATTTTGATCATCCAAAGGCAATCGACTTCGATTTATTGGTGAGCCATTTAAAGGAACTTCGAAACGGAAATTCCTTTGAACAACCCGTATATTCCTTCGTGGAACATAACAGAACGGGAGAAACAATCACTACCTTTCCAAAAAAGGTTATTATTGTGGAAGGAATTTTAATACTTGCGCATCCAGATATTCGCGAGATGTTTGATATTAAAATATTTGTACACGCAGACAGCGACGAACGGCTGATACGCCGTTTGAAACGCGATATCGCCACCCGCGGCCGCGATCTTGAGGAAGTTTTGAACCGCTACCAAACCACTCTGAAGCCGATGCACCAACAGTTCATCGAGCCCACCAAGGAATTTGCGGACATCATAATCCCCACAAACAGATACAACACAGTGGCTGTTGATGTAATTCGTAGTATCATTCATCAAAAAATAAGCTATACTGAATCATGAACTTTCAGGAATTTAGACAAAAAAAATGGGTTCGATTTATAAGCAATAAATACGTGCTAATCCTTATTTTGTTCATTGTTTGGATGATTTTTTTTGATGCCAATTCCTATTTGATACATCACGAATTGGATAATGACATCAACGCTTTGGAAGAAAACGCTGAGTTTTACCAAAAGGAAATAGACCACGACAAAGACTTCATCAAAAAAATGGAGGATAGCAACGAAATGGAGAAATTCGCCCGCGAAAAATATTACCTGAAAAAGGAAAATGAGGATATTTATATTATTGAAAACGAAGACAGCATCAAAAAGGAAGAAAAACGATGAGTAAATTTCTATTTGAAGATTTTGATGAAGTTTCTGCGAAACAGTGGAAACAAAAAATACAATACGATCTAAAAGGGGCAGATTATAACGAAACACTGGTATGGCAAAGTCCAGAAGGCGTGAACGTAAAGCCTTTTTATCACGAAGACGATTTTAAGGAAGATTTCCAGCCCATACCCGGTCAGCCCGAAAGTTGGAAAATAGCACAGGAGCTATTTATTGACGATGAAAAAATAGCGAACAAAATTGCTTTGGATGCTACAAACCGTGGTGCGGAGGCCATAATTTTTACCGCCGCAGAAGATTTTGATCCACGCACAGTTTTTAAGGATTTTCCATTTGAAACCGTTTCAATTTATTTTAAGCTAACATTCCTTTCTGAAGCATTTTATACAAAACTCATCAAATTCTTTTCAGAAAAAACCGCAACGGTTTATTACAATATCGATTTAATAGGCAACCTTGCCCGTACTGGTAACTGGTTTCACAATTTAAAGAAAGACCACGAAATTCTAGACAGTATTTTTGTAAAGAACCCTTCGGAAAACATTCTTTCGGTAGATGCTGCTTTATACCAAAACGCAGGAGCAAATAGTGTCCAGCAACTGGCATATGCTTTAGTACATGCCAATGAATATTTAAATCACTTTTCTGTCACCTCAAGCGCAGTCGAGAGCTCATTGGTTACTTTCCACCTTGCCACAGGCCCAAACTATTTCTTCGAAATTGCAAAAATCCGCGCCCTAAGAAAACTATACGCAACTTTGGCAAAGGAATACGGCACAAATGAAACCTGCCACATAATTGCCACACCTTCAAAACGAAACAAAACGCTGTACGATTACAACGTAAACCTACTCCGCAGCACCACCGAATGTATGAGCGCCATTTTGGGCGGGGCCAATACGGTTTGCAATTTGCCGTATGATGCGCTCTACCACAAGAGCAACGAGTTTGGCGAGCGCATTGCCCGCAACCAACTGCTTATCTTAAAGCACGAAAGTTATTTCGACACGGTCAGCAATTCTGCCGACGGAACCTATTATATTGAAAGCCTCACAGATGAATTGGCCGAAAAAGCGCTTCAATTGTTTAAGGAAATAGAAAAGGGCGGCGGCTTCCTTCAGCAGTTAAAGGATGGAACCATTCAAAAGAAAATAAAGGAAAGCGCCGAAAAGGAACAACAACTTTTTGACAGTGGCGAACTGAAATTGTTGGGTACCAATTATCACCCCAACAAAAACGACCGAATGAAAGGCGATTTGGAACTTTTCCCTTTCGTAAAACACAACCCCACCAAAACCCTAATCGCCCCGATTGTAGAAAAAAGATTATCAGAAAACACGGAACAGGAACGCTTAAAAACTGAATCATGAGTATAGAAGCATTAGGAACCGTTGTAGGGCTCATTTTTATCGTATTGGGATTTGCAATCCTTGTGCGTTTTAAAAAACTCACATCGCATAAATATTTCCAAATCCTTTTTATAATCATAGCAATAATGCTGCTTGGTTTTGGAGTATATATGGGTTGGAGAAGCATTACTTTATATGGTTAAAAAACTAAGCATTTATATAACTTTTCTTCTTTTTGCCACGACGGTTTTTTCGTGTATGGAAGTTGGCCAAAAGGTGGCCGACTGGATGTTAGTTGAGGAAGGTGATGCTCAGGTTGAAGGCGACTATCATATTTTGGAAGA
>JAGQYZ010000261.1 GCA_020435865.1 Aequorivita sp.
CTGAAGTGTCCAAAACATTGCAGCAAACGAAGTTTGCATCAAGTTTTAATTCTGCATTCAGTTGTTTTGCCAGCTTGATTCCTTCATCAGAAATATCAACGCCAGTACATTTGGCTCCCATTCTTGCTAAGTTCAAGGTATCTTGCCCAAAATGGCACTGAAGGTGTAGTAATTTTTTATTGGAAATGTTGCCTAAGGCTTCTAATTCATATTTCTGCAGTGACATTTTTCCTTTTGTGAAATTTGCCAAATCATAGAATTCACTTTCAGCATGAACGGCAACCTTGGTGTTCCAAGTTTTTCGATTGATTTCAAATTCCTTATTATAATCCACAGCTTTATTTTGGGTAGTATTAAAAAGCCCTTTCAATTTTTTTGAAAGGGCTTTGTTATTATGTTTCATCAGCCAAAATAGATTTCCACTCAGGATGTTTGCCTATATATTTTTTGGTATAAGGGCAAGCTGCAATCACTTTCAAGCCCCTTAGTTCTATTTGCAGTAAAACCTTTTCGGTCATCTCACTCGCTACGCCTTGTCCAGAAAGTTCTTTAGGAACTTCGGTATGGTTTAGAGACAAAACACCAGGCATTACCGAATATTCAATGATAGCAGTATAACCATCAATTTCGGTTTCGAACCTATTCATTTCTTTGTTATCGATCACTCGCATTTCGAAAGGGAGTTTATTGGTTCAACACAATAAAAATACAAAAAATATAAAAGACAAAAGTATTCCTTACTTTTACAAAAACACGCCATTTATGAAAATATTTTATGCTGCGGTATTTATATCTCTAGCGCTTTTAAGCTGTAAAAACAATGAAAATTCTTCTAAAGAATCTACTTCTCAAGAAATAGATTCCATTGAAAATATAGACATTAGGCATCTAATTGCAAACGCAAATGGCTTTCAAAATTGGAAAGACGTTTCAGAAATTGCCTTTACCTTCAATGTGGATCGTGGCGAAAACCACTTTGACCGTGCTTGGGTTTGGAAGCCAAAAATAGGTGATGTGACAATGATTTCTTCAAAAGATACCATAAGCTATAACCGCTCAAAAATGGACAGCTTGATTATGAAAACCGATGCTGCCTTCATAAATGACAAATACTGGTTATTGGCACCTTTTCAATTGATTTGGGATGAAGGAATTACTTTTTCGGAAAAAGAAAATGCCGTTGCGCCAATTTCTAAGGACACTTTAAATCAATTGACGATTGTCTACGGAAACGAAGGCGGCTATACACCAGGCGATGCTTATGATTTTTTTTATGATAAAAACTATAAAATAAAAGAATGGAACTATAGGCAGGGAAATACCCCAAAACCTTCAATGAGTACCACTTGGGAAGATTATGTAGATTTCAGCGGAATTGAAATCGCAAAAATGCATAAGGATAGCACTGGCGGTTTTAAGTTGTATTTCAGTAATATTTCGGTTAAAAAAGAAACAGCCAATTAAACGAATTTTAATTCCTATTTTTGTGTAGAGCCGATAAATTTCAACACAACCAAATGTTCCAAAACTCTTTAGAATACGCAAAAAAGCAAGATGCAGCAGATGCTATGGCATCTTTCAGAAATAAATTCCACATTCCAAAAAATGCTTCTGGAGAAGAGTTAATTTACTTCTGCGGAAATTCGCTAGGACTACAACCAAAAATCACTTCAGAATATATAAAAGAAGAGCTTACCGATTGGGCAAACTTAGGCGTTGAAGGCCACGTGGAAGGAAAACATCCTTGGCTTCCGTACCACGAATTCCTTACGGAAAATATGGCAAAAATCGTCGGCGCAAAACCTTCAGAAGTAGTTGTGATGAATACGCTAACAACCAATCTTCATTTAATGATGGTTTCATTTTATCAACCTACCAAAACGAAATATAAAATTGTAGTTGAAAGCGATGCTTTTCCAAGTGATAAATACGCCGTTGAAAGCCAACTGAAATTCCACGGAATAGATCCAAAAGACGGATTGATTCTTTGGAAACCCCGAAAAGGCGAGGAAATTTGCCGTTTTGAGGATTTAGAGGAAATAATGAAAACCCATGGAAACGAAATCGCTTTGCTGATGATTGGCAGCACCAATTATTATACGGGTCAATCTTTTCCTTTGAAAAAAATCACCCAGCTAGGCCACAGTTATAATTGTACGGTCGGTTTTGATTTGGCGCATGGCGCTGGAAATATTCAGCCAAATCTTCACGAAACGAGAGCGGATTTTGCAGTTTGGTGTACCTATAAATATTTGAATAGCGGCCCGGGAAGTTTGGGCGGATGCTTTGTTCACGAACGCCACGCACACAATGAAAACCTCAACCGATTTGCAGGCTGGTGGGGCCATAACAAAAAAACGCGTTTCAATATGCGCCACGAATTTGATGCCCTTCCCGGCGCCGAAGGTTGGCAACTCAGCAACCCGCCAATTCTTTCCATGGCTGCGATACGCGCATCATTGGATACTTTTGCAGAAGCGGGCTTTGAAAACCTTAGAAAGAAATCTGAAAAGCTGACTGGCTTTTTGGAATTTTTATTGGATGAAATGAAAAACGATGCTATTAATGTAATAACACCCCGAAATCCTGAAGAACGCGGCTGCCAACTTTCGATACAGGTTAAAAATGCCGATAAAACTTTACATACAAAATTGACCGAAGCTGGCGTAATAAGTGATTGGCGCGAACCTGACGTAATAAGGGTAGCCCCTGCCCCACTTTACAATAGTTTCGAAGATGTATATCGGTTTTCTGAAAAATTAAAAGATGTATTAGCAAATTAGAACGCCAAATGGAACTGGAACAATTCATTCGAATCTTAATATTTATCCACGCGGGATTTGGAGGGATTGCGTTGTTAGCTGGCGGCATTGCTTTAAGTGCAAAAAAGGGCGGAAAAATTCATAAAAAATCTGGAATCGTATTTTTTTATACAATGTTAGCATCGGCTATTATTGCTTTTGTAATTTCTACGCTTCCAAATCATCACAGTCCATTTTTGTTTTCCATTGGTGTTTTTAGCATTTATTTTTTACTGATTGGTTATCGAAGTATTCGTTTTAAAAGAAAAAATACGTCTTCAAAAACTGAGAGGATAATATCTGCAACGATGATGTTTGTTGCTGTAGGAATGATTCTGCTCCCCCTCATTTTACAAGGCGTGTTGAATATTGTTCTCACGGTTTTCGGAGGAACGGCATTAATTTTTACAATTAGAAATCTAAAGCTTTATAAGAATCCAGAAAAGCTAAATAAAAGTTGGTTAAAATTACATTTGGGCAATATGATTGGTGGTTACATTGCTGCAACTACCGCATTTGTGGTCGTCAACAACTTTTTCCCCAGCTTTTATGGTTGGTTTATTCCTGGGATTATTGGTGGAACTTTTATAATATATTGGATTAGAAAACTGAACAAAGGAAAAAACATTAAAATAGTTGCAAATTAAAAATGACAAATAAAGAAACCATCCTAATAATCGGTGCCGGCCTTTGCGGAAGTTTACTCGCTTTGCGCATGGCACAACGAGGCTTTCAAGTTACTTTGGTTGAAAAACGCCCCGATTTACGAAAAGTAACCCAAGATGCGGGCCGTTCAATAAACTTAGCTTTGAGCGATCGTGGCCTACGAGGATTGCGTATGGCGGGCGTTGAGGAAGCTGCGAAAAAACTATGCATCCCAATGAACGGGCGGATGATTCACGATTCTAAGGGAAATACATTTTTAAGTCCATATAGCGGTAGACAAAATGAATACATCAACTCAATATCTCGTCCCGGATTGAATATGCTTTTATTGGATGAAGTAGAAAAAATGGCGAACGTAAAAATCATTTTTAATCATTCCTGCGAAGAAGTTGATTTGGAAAATGCTTCCGCAACTTTCAGAAATTATAATTCAAAAGAAGAAATTACTATTTCGGCAGATGCTATTTTCGGTACCGATGGTGCCGGATCTGCGGTTCGTAAGAGCATGTTCGAGAGCCATAAATTTCTCTTCAGTTTTTCGCAACAATGGCTCAGCCACGGATATAAGGAGCTTGAGATTCCAGCTGCGGAAAATAACGGTTTCCGCACGTATAAAAATGCTTTGCACATTTGGCCGCGTGGCGAGGATATGCTGATTGCGCTGCCAAATCTGGACGGAAGCTTTACGGTAACGCTTTTTCTTCCTTATGAAAACAGCGATTACTGTTTCGCAAATCTAACTTCGCCCGAAATGGTGCACGAATATTTCAACAAAGAATTCCCGGATGTGGTGGAAATGATTCCGAACCTTGCAGAGGAGTTTTTTGGAAACCCAACAGGACCTTTGGGAACCGTAAAATGTTCACCTTGGAATGCCTTCGGAAAAGTACTTTTAATGGGCGATGCCGCACACGCAATAGTCCCCTTTTATGGACAGGGAATGAACGCTTCCTTTGAGGATGTGGTGGTTTTTGATGAAATTTTGGAGAAATATATTTCCGAAGAAAAAATTAATTGGAATAACCTTTTTAAGGAATACGAAGCACTTCGAAAAAAAGATACGGACGCGATTGCAGATTTGGCGGTGGACAATTTTCACGAAATGAAAGAGCACACTGCAATGGAAATATTTCAGAAAAAGCGCAAGTTGGAAACTGCCTTTGAGGCCGAATTTCCTGAGGAATATTATAGCAAATATTCTTTGGTTACCTTTAAGGAATCCATAACCTATTCCGAAGCATTGAAACACGGACGGGCACAGGACAAAGCAATTTTAAACCTTTTGGATGACGGAAAAATAAAAGATGAAATGTCTCTAAAGGAAAAACTCGAATTAGTAAAAAATGAAACCGAAGCCGTCCTTCATGATGATGAAGTGGCGTTTGGATAAA
>JAGQYZ010000262.1 GCA_020435865.1 Aequorivita sp.
GCAATATGCACAGTGATATTCACGATATTGTTTTTGATATTAATAATAGCGATAGAATGTATGCGGCAACCGATGGCGGTGTTTACCGTTCTTGGAATGGGGGATCCACTTTCGAAATTGTTGAAAATCTTCCACTCTCGCAATTTTATCAAATAAGTACAGACGATGCTGAACCGTACAACGTTTATGGTGGTTTGCAGGACAACGGTTGTTGGTATGGCCCATCCTCTGCTCCTGGGGGTGTTACTGCCAGAGAGTGGAACAGTATTGGCTATGGCGATGGTTTTCGAGTTTTAAAACATCCCACAAAAAATATTATTTATTCGGAAATGCAGGGAGCAGCAAACGTTTGGCGTTATGATGTTAATCGAAACAGAACTACTACAGTTCAGCCGCAACCAAAAAAAGGTGACCCAGAATTGCGTTTCAATTGGAATGCACCAATGGCAGTGAGTAATTTCGTTCCAGACAGGTTTTACATGGGAAGCCAATTTTTGCACCGTTCGGACGATATGGGAGATAGTTGGACAATCATTTCACCAGATTTAACCACAAATGATAAAACAAAACAAGACCAAGCCAACTCCGGCGGACTTTCTGTAGATAATAGTGGCGCAGAAAAATATACCACGATTTTCACGATTGCAGAATCGCCTTTGGACCAAAATATAATTTGGGTGGGGACCGATGACGGAAACGTTCAGCTAACAACCGATGGCGGCAAAACATGGACAAACCTTACCGAAAATCTTGTTGGAATTCCAAAAAATACTTGGGTGTATCACATTGAAGCTAGTGTTCATGGAAAAGGAACGGCTTATGCAGTATTTGAAGGTCATAGCTCAGGAGATATGAAACCTTACGCATTAAAAACAACTGATTATGGTAAGACCTGGAAATCAATTATTTCAGATGATATTGATCCAAAAGCGTTCGTAAGAAATATTCAAGAAGATTACGTGAATGAAGATTTGCTATTCCTTGGAACCGAATTCGGCCTTTATATCACTATTGATGGCGGAAAAAACTGGTCCCAATTCACCAATAACATGCCACCAGTTGCAGTCCATTTTATTGATCTTCAAAAACGCACAAACGATTTGGTGATGGGAACCCATGGGCGTGGTATAATTATTATTGATGACATCAGTCCACTTCGGGAGCTAACTCCTGAAGTCATGAATGAAGATGTTCACTTTTTTGAAACAAAACCATTCACAATGACTGAGGATAGTGGTTTTAGTGGCAGCTTTGGTGCAGAAACCCAATTTGTGGGTGAAAATAAAAATACGAATGCACGAATCGTCTATTATTTAAAAAAGCGGCACACTTTCGGAAAAATGGAGATGGAAATCCAAGATATGAATGGTAATAGAATAACTTCAATCGCTCCCGGAAAAGCAAAGGGAATTAATGTTGTTTCGTGGAATTTTACTGGTACAAATCCAAAAGTTGCCCAAGCCAAAACAATTGCTTACGGGGGCTTTACTGCGCCAAGGGTTCCTGCGGGCAAATACAAAGTTGTTATGACTAAAGGAAAGGAAAGCTATAGCCATGCTATTGAAGTAAAATATGATGATAAATCAATAACTACATTAGAACAACGTAAAGAACAGGAATCACTTACAAAAAAACTATACAACATGGTTGAGGATTTAGCGTATATTGTTTACGAAATTACCGAAACCCAAGCACAAGCTTCTGAAATAATTGCAACTAATTCCAAAGGAAAAAAAGATGCCCAAAAACTATTTGACGCTTTGGAAAACTTGCGCAAAGATTTGGTCATCACAAGCGGAGACAATTATGTTGCCTCTGCAGATCCTGAATTGCGTGAGAAAATGGCGGATCTTTATAGTAATGTTGCTTCAAATTTCAATAAAGTTTCAGGTGCTTCACAAGCTAACTTTGAGTTGATTACTGAAGATTTTTCGAAAGAGAAAAAACGTTATGAAGGAATAATGGATAAAGAAGGAAAAAAATTCAATTCATTTTTAGAAAAGAACAACATTCCAAAACCGGAACTTCAAAGTAAAGAAGAATTCCTGAAGAAAGGATAATCAAAGATTTTTAACCACGAATATTTTACATTATTAGTAGTGTTTTCGTGGTTTTTTTTATGTTTTTTATACAATTTCAATAGTTATAACGATTGCGAATAATTCAAAAATATTTATTGTTCTGATTTTTGCATAAAAAATATTGAAAACACTCATAAATCATTAGTAGTTCAAGATGATTTTAATATCAATTTTGTTAAAAATAAACCCTTCAAACGCTCGTTACCTTTATTAGTAATGTAATACATTTGCGAAAATCTTTTATACAATGAAAAATACAGCACTTACACATATTCACGAACAATTAGGCGCCAAGATAGTTCCATTTGCAGGCTACAATATGCCGGTTTCTTATGAAGGAGTTAATGCTGAACACGAAACTGTCCGAAAAGGAGTTGGCGTTTTTGATGTTTCGCATATGGGCGAATTCTTAATCACTGGACCAAAAGCATTGGATTTAATACAAAAAGTAACCAGCAACGATGCATCAAAAATAGTAGATTATCAAGCGCAATACAGCTGTTTGCCCAACGAAACTGGCGGTATAGTTGACGATTTGATTGTTTACCGCTTTGAAGCTGAAAAATGGCTGTTAGTTGTAAATGCATCAAACATTGAAAAAGACTGGAATTGGATCTCCAAACAAAACACAATGGGTGCTGAAATGCGTGACCTTTCTGAAGATTATTCACTATTAGCTATTCAAGGCCCAAAAGCCGTTGAAGCTATGCAATCATTAACTTCAGAAGATTTGTCGGCAATAAAATTCTATCATTTTAAAGTAGCCGATTTTGCAGGAATTGATCACGTTATCATCAGCGCCACGGGTTATACAGGAAGCGGTGGTTTTGAGATTTACTGTAAAAACAGTGAAGTGGAACAAGTTTGGAACAAAGTGATGGAAGCTGGAAAAGATTTCGGTATTAAACCGATTGGTTTGGCCGCTCGCGATACACTTAGACTTGAAATGGGCTTCTGCCTTTACGGAAACGATATTAATGACACCACTTCGCCTTTGGAAGCTGGGTTGGGCTGGATTACTAAGTTTACCAAGGATTTTGTGAATTCAGAAAATTTGAAAAAACAAAAAGAGGATGGTGTAAAAAGAAAACTAATTGGTTTTGAATTGACCGAGCGTGGCATTCCACGCCACGATTATGAAATTGCTGATAAAGATGGAAATATCATTGGCATTGTAACTAGTGGAACTATGGCACCTTCTTTAAACAAAGGTATCGGAATGGGTTATGTAACTTTTGAAAGTTGCGCTCCTGGTACCGAAATTTTTATCCAAATAAGAAATAAACCAGTTGCAGCAACCATAGTGAAAACCCCATTTTACAAAGGGTAATGTTGAATTATCAAGCTATATTAGAAGAAATTCACGAGTCACTTAAAAACACTGAAAATACAGGCGAAGTTGCAAGTTATATTTCCGAATTAGCAAACATTTCAAAAGATAAGTTCGGAATTCATTTGCAATTGATTACGGGCGAAAATTATTTTGTAGGCGATGCTGCCGAAAAATTTTCAATACAAAGTATTTCAAAAGTGCTTTCGCTTGCAAAAGCATTTCAGTTGGTCGGGAACGATCTTTTGGAGCGGGTTGACGTGGAACCTTCTGGAAACCCCTTCAACCATCTTTCGCTTTTGGAACTTGAAAACGGGATTCCCAGAAATCCGTTGATTAACTCGGGGGCTATAGTAATTGCTGATGTTTTGCTTTCAAATTTAAAAAATCCAAAAGAGGATTTCTTGAATTTTGTTCGCGAATTAACACACGACGAAAGCATTCAGTATAACGAAAAAATAGCCGAATCTGAACGGGTTACTGGCTTCAATAATTACGCAGCCGCCAATCTTTTGAAGGCATATGGAAATCTTCACAATAAAGTAGAAGATGTTTTGGATTTTTATTTCCATCAGTGTTCCATAATGATGGATTGCAAGCAACTTACCAATGCTTTTTTCGTTTTTGCAAACAAAGGTAAGTGTCTGAAAAATATTCAACATTTAACATCCAGCCAAGTAAAGCGAATCAACGCAATAATGCTCACTTGCGGTTTTTATGATGAGGCTGGTGAGTTTGCTTTTGAAGTAGGTTTGCCGGGAAAAAGTGGTGTTGGTGGTGGGATTGTAGCACTTTTGCCACATTATTTTACGATAGCAACTTGGGCGCCAGCATTGAATAAAAAAGGGAATTCCTTTTTGGGAATGCAGGCCTTGGAACAGTTTACAACAAAGACAAGACTGTCCATTTTTTAAGCAACTACTGAAAGGATTTTAATGAGAAAGAAAGTAGAAAAACAGCGAATTTTAATTTTGGGTGGTAGCGGTTTTATAGGGAATGGCCTCTACAAAGAGCTACTACCCTATTTTGAAGTTCATTGTACTTACTATCAACAACAAGGTGCATTCTCAGAAAATCAAGTCTTTCATAAATTTTGTGTGGAAGAAGATTCTATGCTATTATTGCTCAATAAAATCCAGCCAACTGTTATAATTTCGGCACTTAATGGCGATTTTAAAAGTCAGTTTGAAGCACACCAACAAATTTTGAATTATGCATTGATTAATGAAGCCTGTTTGGTGCTTTACATATCTTCTTCGGAAGTATTTGATGGAAAATTTAGGCATCCTTCTTATGAAAATGATGTGACATTATCAGAAACAGTTGCTGGAAAGTTTAAAATTTCTATTGAAAAATTGTTATTGGAAAACATACCCAAACAAACCGCAATTATAAGGTTGCCAATGGTTCTTGGCATTAATTCACCCGAAATACTACATTTAAGACAATGCACTCGTCACCAAGCTGCTTTTGAAGTGTTTCCGAATCTGGTAATTACAACAACTACCATAAACAAAGTTTGCCAACAAATTCATTATATAATTAACAAATCGCTCTTTGGAATTTTCCATTTGGCGAGCAATGATATGGTACACCACGAGGATCTTTTTAAGGAAATCACTTCAAAAATGGGTGATAAAATGCCTATCTTTAAAAGCGTTTTTAGCAGTAATGAAGACAGGTATAACGCAATTCTTCCGAAAGAAAACAAATTACCGGATTCGCTGCAAATTACTGTTTCACAAGTTATTGAAGAATGTAGCCTAAATGAAGAAATTATATCAATTAAGTAAAACCACTATATATTGTGGCCCATATAAGTAAAGCCACGATATATCGTGGCTCAACAACTAAAATTAAAACTATGAAAGCACTATCAGAAGAACAGATCAACGAGAAACTAAAGGAATTTGAAGGTTGGGATTACCACGAAGGTGCCCTGCACACCATTTTTGAGTTTGAGGATTTTAAGGAAGCCTTTTCGGCCATGACGCGCATTGCCTTTGAAGCCGAAAAACTACAGCACCACCCCGAATGGAGCAATGTTTACAATT
>JAGQYZ010000263.1 GCA_020435865.1 Aequorivita sp.
TTAGCACTTAGCACTACATAAATTTTCAGTTGTGTAATCTTTGTTACAGAACTTCCGGTTTTGCAATCTTACCTTTGTTTCAGATTGTTCAAGTAAATTAAATAATCCAATAAACATGAGTTATTACATCAGTACAACATTAAAAAACACAAGTTTTAAAGAGGCCATTGAAAAGACAACGACTGCTTTAAAAGAAGAAGGTTTCGGGGTGTTGACAGAAATAGATATTAAAGCCACCTTAAAAAAGAAATTGGACGCAGATTTTTATAATTACACCATTTTAGGTGCCTGCAATCCTCAAATGGCGTATCAAGCTTTACAAGCTGAAAACAAAATTGGGACGATGCTTCCTTGTAATGTAATTGTTCAGGAACGCGAACCTGGAATTATTGAAGTTTCGGCTGTAGATCCAGCAGCTTCCATGGTGGCAGTAAAAAATAATTCTTTGGCAGGAATAGCTAAAGATGTTCAAGAAAAATTGACCAAGGTCATTAAAAGTATTTAGGAACGTTTCGTGGTTGGTTCGTTCCTAATGAATGCGGATTTAATTGGTTAGTGAAAAGCACCCAAAGTGGGTGCTTTTTCTTTGGTAACATTAGTTACTGACCAGCCTTAATTATCAATGTATGTTTGCATCAAATTAAAAAATTAAAATGAAGATTAGAAATATAATTACACTTATCGGTCTGCTGCCCACACTGCTTATTGCACAGCAAACCGTTCCTATTTCCAAAGTAGAAGTGCTGGAAAAGGTGGTTCAAAAAAACAATAAACTAAAAATTGGCGAACAGCAAGTGCTAGCCGCAAAGGGCGATTACAACCAAACCAATGCGGTTTTCCTGCCAAATATAACTGCGTCGCATACAGGAATGGCAACTACAAATCCGTTGATGGCTTTTGGTTTTAAACTGAACCAGGAAATAGTTACCCAAGCCGATTTTGACCCAAACAAACTAAACGATCCTTCCCAAATAAACCTGTTTGCCACAAAATTTGAAGTGCAACAGCCCCTTATAAATGTTGACGGTATCTTTCAAAGAAAAGCGGCAAAGGCTAAATGGGAGGCCACCCAAATGCAGTTGGCGCGCACGGGAGATTACCTTTCCCTCGAGACTGAAAAGGCCTATATGCAATTGCAGTTGGCCTATAAAAGTGTGGAAGTTTTAGAAAAAGCTTTTAATGCTGCCAACGAAAACCTTCGTTTGGCAAACAATAGTTTTAAGCAAGGTTATTTGCAACAGAGCGATGTTTTGGCGGTACAAGTGCGCGTTACCGAAGTTGAAAACCAGTTGCAATACGCCAAGAGTAACGTTATAAATGCTTCGGAATACCTTGCGGTGCTTATGAACGAAGATGTAACTGGGGTTTTGAAACCTACGGATTCCTTAATGGTTGCTTCGGAATTGAATTCCGTCGAAACTCTTTCCAATTCCAGAGCGGATATACAAGCGATGGAGTTTGTTGCGGAAGCCTACAGACAAAATTACAAAGCCGATAAAATGACATTTCTGCCCAGGCTGAATGCTTTTGGAAGTTACGAACTTTACGATGACCAGATTTTTCAGGCAGATGCCAATGGCTATTTATTTGGCGCAGCCTTAACGTGGAATCTTTTTG
>JAGQYZ010000264.1 GCA_020435865.1 Aequorivita sp.
CTAACCTACTTACGCCTTATGGTAACTTCAAATATAATTTAAGTTTAAATGCTAAAATAGTGTTAATGAACAAATTCGACTAAATGGATTACGTTATCGATAAACGGTAAAACCAGTGTTAATATTTTAATAAAATTAATAGGCTCGTTCAGGGTTTCCCTCGTAAAAGTTGATGTAAGCTCTATTCACAACTCTGTTTCCGCCCGCAGTTGGATAGTTCCCCGTGAAATACCAATCCCCAAGATTTTTGGGACAGGCTTTGTGAAGATCATCTACCGATTGAAAAATAATTTTCACTTTGGCTTCTATGCCCTCACCACTAATTATCTCCGCAATTTTATCTGAAATCTCTTCATCAGTAAAAGGCGCATACAGTTTTTTTACGTGGTTGATTACTGAACTATCTTCCAAAGCAATTTGCTCTTTGCATTTTTGATATATTTCTTCAACAACTGAATACGTGCCACGGTCTTTATGAAGCTCCAAAGCCGCTTGAAAAGCAACTAAATGTTCCAAGCGTGCCATATCAATTCCGTAGCAATCTGGATAGCGAATTTGCGGGGCTGAAGAAACCACAACAATCTGTTTTGGGTGAAGCCTATCCAACATTTTCAAAATGCTCTTTTTCAAAGTAGTTCCGCGAACAATGCTATCATCAATAATAACTAGGTTATCATCTGGTTTTACAACACCGTACGTAACATCATAAACGTGTGCCACCAAATCATCACGGCTGCTATCATCAGTAATAAATGTTCTTAGCTTTACGTCTTTTATTGCAATTTTCTCTGTGCGAATTTTATGTGCTTGTATTTGCTGAAGTCGTTCGGGAGTTAACTTCTCCTTTTCATTTAAAATTGCTTCATTTTTTTGCTTGTTCAGCTCGTCCTGTGCGGCTTCGAGCATTCCGTAAAAGGAAGTTTCGGCTGTATTCGGAATAAAAGAAAATACTGAGTTTTCAGTATCAAAATCTATGGCTTCCAAAATTTTTGGCATTATCAGCTTCCCGAGCATTTTTCGCTCTTGGTATATTTCGGCATCGCTTCCTCGGGAAAAATAGATCCGTTCAAAAGAGCAGGATCTGCGTTCCAAAGGTGCAATTATTTCAGAAAGTTTCATGCTTCCATCTTTCTTGATGATAAGTGCATGACCAGGATCAAGCTCTTTAACTTCTTCAAAAGGAACATTGAAAACAGTTTGAATTGCAGGTCTTTCCGAAGCAACTACAATAACCTCATCGTCTTGGTAAAAATATGCGGGACGTATTCCTGCAGGATCACGAAGTACGAAAGAATCACCATGACCTAGTAGTCCGGCCATGGCATAACCACCATCCCAATTGGCGGCAGATTTTCGAAGAATTTTCGCAAGATTTAAATGTTCTGCAATATATGGTGAAGCTTCCTGCTTGTTAAACCCTTTCGCCTTTGCTTTTTTATAAAGTTTGCGAACGGCATCATCTAAGAAATGGCCAATTTTTTCCATCACCGTAACGGTATCGGACTT